>JAAELM010000360.1 GCA_024226635.1 Oceanicoccus sp.
AGTGCCGTGACAGTTTTGAGACAGCGAAGCGCTTTAAGGCTCAAAACTGGCTAAGGGTAGCCCGGAGGGCCACAGGACCATTCCGCAACCCCCACCCAATACCTTGGCGCCCCTAACCAAAAAAACCACCAACATTACACAAAAAGGATTACCCCGGACAGCAATGCGCCTGCGCGGGAATGACACAGGCTTGAAAAAGGCACTGGACAAACCACTGTATATACAACCATAATACTGTACAAATAAACAGATAATGGAAAGCAGCCATGTTAGTCGATCTCAGTGTGAATAACTTTGCCATTGCCTCCGAACTTGAGATGGAATTTAATCGGGGTATGACCGTAATTACCGGCGAAACCGGTGCCGGTAAATCGATTATGCTGGATGCACTGGGGCTGGCACTGGGCGATAGAGCGGATGCTGGCATAGTCCGCAGCGGCACAGAACGCGCCGACATCCATGCGCGTTTTGATATTTCCGATATCAAAGACGCCACAAGCTGGCTGCAAGAACATGACTTACTGGATGGCAGCGATTGCCTGCTTCGTCGAGTCATTACCAAAGAAGGCCGCTCTCGCGGTTATATCAATGGCCGCCCTGTCACCCTGCAAGACCTAAAATCTCTTGGCGAAATGCTGATTGATATTCATAGCCAGCACGCCCACCAATCATTGCTTAAAAAAGACCAGCAACGCCGCCTGCTCGATGAATTTGCGGGACTAGGTGACAGTACCGCTAACTTGAAAATCATTGCTAAACAATTTCAACAAACACAACAGCGGCTCAATACACTAGAGTGCAACCGCACCGAGCAAAGCGCTCGGGCTCAACTGCTAGGTTATCAGGTTGATGAACTGAATAACCTTGAACTCATCGATGGCGAACTGGAAAAATTAGAGCAAGAACAAAAACAACTCGCCAATGGTGAACAGATTCAGCAAGCTTGCCAGCACACAATCGCTCTTTGCAGTGAAGGCGAACTGAACGTGGTTAGTATTTTAAATCAGGCCCTGCGCTCACTAGGTGATATTCCCGTTAAAAGCCAATCACTCGATGAAGCGTCGCAATTATTAAGTAGCGCATTGATCCAAGCCGAAGAAGCCAATAACGAACTGCAACATCACTTGGATAGCTTTGAGCTGGACCCAGAGCGTTTACATGTTGTAGAGAATCGCCTTAGCACCGTCTATGACATCGCCCGCAAGCACCATATTCAACCGACGCAATTGCCTGAATTACACCAGGGCCTGCAAGATGAATTGACCAGTATTGCAGGTAGTGATGAAGAAATTGAGCAACTGCAACAGCAGCTTGCCGAGACAGAACAACAATACCAACAGCTAGCTGCGAAGCTTAGCAAGAAGCGTAAAACTGCTGCTAAAAAGTTACAGAAACAAGTGGAAGCTCAGCTAGAACAGCTCGCTATGGCTAACTGTAGTTTTAGTATTGATCTGGCAGCCCGAACTGATAATGCACCTCATGCTAACGGCAATGAAGATATTGCCTTTTTAGTTAGCACAAACCCGGGGCAGGAACCTGCGGCTCTTTCCAAAATTGCTTCAGGTGGTGAGCTATCCAGAATCAGCCTCGCCATTCAGGTGATTACTGCCAAAACCAGTGCCATACCTACCCTGGTATTTGATGAAGTCGATGTGGGTATTGGTGGTGCGGTAGCTGAGGTGGTGGGTAACTTACTACAGGAGCTGGGTGATCGCGGGCAGGTATTATGCGTAACCCACCAGGCTCAAGTGGCCTCCAAAGGGCACCAGCATCTTTATGTCAGCAAAACCGCCAGCAAGAAAAGCGTTAGTACCAAGCTGGAGCAGCTTAGCGACAAAAAGAAAATTGAGGAAATTGCTCGCATGCTGGGGGGGATTGCGATTACCGATCAGTCCCTGGCCCACGCTAAGGAGATGTTGTCGCACTAACCGCCCGTCATTCCCGCCCCCGACAAATGCACTCGGGGGCGGGAATGACGGAGGGTTTTTGGAATAGGGTTATTTTTTGGGTTTTACGTAAAGCACCAAACTATGGTCAACAATCTCAAAACCCTGCTCTTCGGCCAGTTGATGCTGGCGCTGCTCAATCACATCGTCAACAAACTCAATAACCTGATTGGTTTCAAGACAAACCATATGGTCATGGTGATCACCTTTGGCCATTTCGAAGACAGAATGGCCACCTTCAAAGTTATGACGCACCACTAAACCTGCGGTTTCAAACTGGGTTAATACCCGGTAAACCGTGGCCAGACCCACATCTTCACCCGCTTCCAGCAGCGACTTGTACACATCCTCAGCACTCAGATGATGATTGTCCTCTTCTGCCTGCTCCATTAGCTGCAAAATCTTTACCCTTGGCAAAGTGACTTTTAAGCCCGCTTTCCGTAGTTCCTGATTTTCCACTGCCATATTGAAGACCGCCTTAGCGTTAAAGAATTGTTTGGGGTATTATCCACGTCACAGTAATAGAGTGAAAGCCAAATGCCAAAATATATTTTTATTGTCGCCCTGCTTGCCATCAGCAGCCTGCTTGGGGCCTGTAGTACCCTACAATTTCCAGGGGTATATAAAATCACCGTTGAACAGGGGAATGTCATCACCCAGGAAATAGTCGACCAGCTAAAGCCCGGTATGTCTAAAGACCAGGTAGAATATATTATGGGTAGCCCGCTAATTAAAGACTCTTTTAATGCCAAGCGCTGGGATTATATCTATAACATCCGACGTGGTGACGAGCTGCACAAAGAACAACGAATGACCATCTTCTTTAAAGCCGATAGGCTGGATTACTTCACTGGTGATTTTGTCCCTACGGCAATTACCGAGCAAGCACAGCAGTCTGCTGAAAAAGAAGGCTAAGACTCTTTAGCCGCTTTTTTTTCTGCTTTAACCTTAGCCGCCCGCGCCTTGCGTACCTCTTTAGGGTCGGCGATTAACGGACGATAAATCTCAACACGATCCCCCGCCTTAACCAGCTCCTGTTTTGGTTTGGGTACTGCTTTACCAAAAACACCCATTTTTGCCGAGACTAAATCCAAATCCGAAAATTGACCGGCAATCCCGGACTCTTCAGCCGCACCATAGACCGTAGTGCCTTCCGCGACTTCAAGCGCAATAATCTGCTGTTTATTGGGCAAGGCGTAAGACACCTCGACATTAATCATCTCATCGCTCATAGGAACTTAACTCGTTACTCACTCTGGTGTAAATCATGGGCTCTTTTAACCAGGGCATCTACCAAATTATCTGCCATGGGATTAAACAAGGTTTTGGCCGCCATGTTTAATAGCTTATTTGTTATTGTAAACCTGAGCTCTAAGCTTACCTTGCAGGCAGAATCACTCAAGGGCTGAACTGTCCAAATCCCGGCAAAATCATCAAAAGGGCCATCAACCAGGGCCATCTTAACGGTTGTCGGTCGCTGCAAACGATTGCGGGTGGTCAGGCTATGACGCAAACCCGCCTTGGATAAATCCAGCCGGGCCTCCATAAACTCACCCTGCTCATCCTCACCCTGCGCTAATATCTCGGTGCCGACACAGCCATCCATATACTGGGGATAGGCAGAGATATCATTGATTAACGTATAGACTCTATCCGCCGCATAAGGCAATAAGGCACTGCGATTAATGTCGGTCATAGCTCAATACCTTTATTCAATAAACAGGTTTTTTAGCCATGGGGAAAGTGACCATAAAAACACCACTAACACACCGGGCGCGGCAATATACCGCAAAAGCCAATGCCAAAGCGAAAAAATCTGCCGGCTTTCAACATATAATTCATCACGCAGAACTTCTTTGCGCATCACCCAGCCGACAAAGATTGCCGTCAAGAAACCACCCACCGGCAACATCAAATTAGCCGTCACAAAATCCAGAAAGCTAAACACCGACATGCCAAACAGGTCGATATCCTGCCAGATATTAAAGGAGAAAATCGTCGCCAGGCCCAGTAACCAAACCACTAACACCATCACCACAGCGGCGACGGGTCGCCACCAGCGAAACTGCTGTGCCAGCCAGACAGTGGCGGGCTCAAGCAGGGCAACGCCGGAGGTTATTGCTGCCAATGAAACCATCACAAAAAACAGCGCACCAAAATAATTGCCGTAAATCATATTACCAAAGCCATAGGGCATGGCCACAAACATTAACCCCGGCCCCATAGCCGGTGCCATATTTAAGCTAAATACTAAGGGGAAAATGGCCAAACCGGCCAACACAGACACTAGTGTATCCATCAACACCACAGTCGAAACCATACCAGTAATCGAACGCTGGTCAGGCACATAGGCACCGTAGGCCATCATCGCCCCCACCCCAATACTCAAAGTAAAAAAGGCATGACCCAAAGCATCGAGTAAGGCTTGCTGATTTAACGCTGAAAAATCTGGCTGAAATAGAAACTCAGCGGCAGCTTTAAAATCACCCACTTGAGAGCTGTAAATCGCCAGGGCAATAAGCATAACAAGCAACAGCGGTATTAATAAGCGAGCCGCTACAGAGATACCTTTGCGGACACCCAGGGCCACGACTAATAAAATACTTAAAAGGAAAAACGCCTGCCACTGCATCAGCAAAGCCGGAGCCGCCAATAGATTGTTAAACATATCCCCCGACAACTGGGCACTGGCGGCAACAAACTCTCCCCCTAACAGCTTACCCACATAGGCAAAGCTCCAGCCAGCGATCACACTGTAATAAGACAGCACCAATAAACCCGCAATACAACCCAACCAGCCGATCAGCTGCCAGGATGATGAGGCTCCAGCCTCAAGGCTCACATCCTGCATTGTGCTCACAGGGTTAGACCGACCGCGACTGCCCAACACCACTTCGGCAATCATTACCGGCATCGCCACCACCACAATGCAGATTAAATAGGCCAATACAAAGGCCGCGCCGCCATTCTCACCAGCGAGGTAAGAAAACTTCCAAAGATTACCCAAACCGATAGTCGCGCCAGTGGTTGCCGCCACAAACGACCAACTGCGACGCCACCCCCGGCGCCTGGATTTATAATGATTATTCATTTAGCTTTTTATTCAATCTTTTTTAGTCGATATGAAGCCTCTTTTTAACCCAGACCATTACGCTTTACCAGCGACAACCGCTATAATGCGCCGCTATGGGCAAAAAGAAACCGAAACAATCCAGCAATACTATCGCGCAGAACAAAAAAGCGCGACATGACTATCACCTTGAACAGAAGTTTGAGGCGGGCGTTCAGCTGCAAGGCTGGGAAGTCAAAAGCCTGCGCATGGGCGAAATACAGATTACCGATACCTATGTGTTAATGAAGGACGGTGAAGCTTTTTTGCTGGGCGCTCATATCAACCCATTAAAAACCGTTTCCACTCACTACGTTACCGACCCCACCCGCACCCGAAAATTACTGCTGAATAAAAGGGAGCTAGCCAGACTACTGGAAGCAACCCAGCAAGATGGCCGTACCTGTGTCTGTACCGCTCTGTACTGGAAGGGCCACTTAGTCAAAGCTGAAATCTGTATTGCCAAAGGTAAACAGCAGCACGATAAGCGCCAGGCAGAGAAGAACAAGGATTGGGATAAGCAAAAGCAGCGGATTATGCGCCACCCCAATTAACTCCCGAACAGCCCTCAAAAATATTTATTTACAGCGTTTTTTAAAGTCATAAATCCTCTAATGGCACAGTTGAAATCCCGTCAAAGTACGCCATATTTAAAGAGGTACTTGTTACCGTGATTGCCCTCCTATAGGAGAGCCTGGGGTGCGGACCAGCGCGAGGCTGGCCGCACCCTTTGTACATTTATGGTTATTTTCCGCTAAATCCTCCCATCCGCTACCTATGCATCATCAGCAGGTGTACAATTACCTTGTTCACAAGTTTCGGGGCCGATTTGGATTCGACGCCGGTTACAAAACTTATGTGTGCATGCCGTGATGGTAGCCAATCACGTTAATCCAAAGCTGCAAACTATTAGTTGCCAACGATGACAACTACGGTGCTCAACTAGCTGCGTAAGTAGCTTTTTGTTGTACCTTCTAGTGGATGCGTCCGCTAGCGGCCTTTAGCAAGGTGCCAGTACCGCGCTAATGTCCGTCACTCAGAACTGGATCGTTGTGAAGCCGCGCCTGAGGTGGATCTGCTAAACATTAATCAGGATCGCCAATTTCGTCCTGCCCGTCGGGCTGAATGCGGCTAAATTAATTGACGGAATCTAAGCATGTAGAGCGCTAAGCAGCGGACTGACGGACGCGGGTTCAATTCCCGCCGGCTCCACCAAATACGAAACCCCAACTGTTATCAGTTGGGGTTTTTTATTGCCTGCTTGCCGCACCACAGGCCTTATGTGGCAAGGGTTTACGGACTTCACGGCATTTCTAATCACGGACTTTTCAAGGCCGGTATTCTCTGAATTGCCGAATTCTCTCTGTCGCTCTCTCGCTTGCTCAGTGCCGAAGTCCATGACTAGAGAAAACACAGCCCTTTAAAATCAATAGCTTATCGACGGACTCAGAGAATGGTTTGTTTGCAGCATTGGTAGGCGTGGGTACAACCTACCGAAACAGCGAGTGAAAAATAATATGAAAATCAAAGTCCGTGACTTTTCGCTGACGAATACAGCTGCCGATAAGTCCTCACTAATCCTGGGTGATCTGTCAGCAACTCTAGAATCAAATCCATTAGACCATCCAAGTTGAAATCAATATCCAGCCGGTCGGCATGCACCGTAACGTTATCGATTAACTGCGTGACCAGCCGCTTTTGGTGAACAGGAAACAATTCTTTTGACAACCCTTCAAGATTCATTAATCTTTCACAACCAAGGAAAGATCAAACTCAGGACTTTCAGTTAACGGCTTCGGCAAGTGTACGAGAAGCTGTTCAGGCGTTGATAGCAGCTGCCTCAGGCTCGACCAAACCTGCTCATTCAAGTTTGCCGCCTGCAATCGAGGCAGACCAGAAGCACCTGCACCCTCGGCGATTTCCTTTTGCGGAATATAATAAGCGTACTTTCTACCTTTATAAGCCGACGACAACCAAGGTGACATAGCTCGGCCATCAGCACCGAACACACGCCCTCTCAACATGAAAATTGAACCCTCATCCGATGATGGCCGGCTTTCGCCTCGACGACTGCGGGCTTCTAAAAGTGCAGCAACTTTACCCCATAGCTCGTCATTAATAATTGAATCATGAGCACCTTCTTGCCAGAATTCAGCGTAAAAGACTTCACCCAAATAAACACGGTTCTTCAACAGTGTATAAATCGCATTGCGATTAAAAGCCTTGCCGCCTTTAAGTTTTCCGGTTCGTATCCGCCAGCTCTTGGTTTTCATACCCCGCGCATTCAAGTCATTCAGAATTGCGGTGACAGATTCTTTGCTGGCGTATCGAGTGAAAATCTCCTGCACGATTTTAAGCTCGGCTTGATCAACCACCAAACGATCACCCTCAACTACATAACCTAGTGGGCATGATGTGCCTTGCCAGCGGCCAGACTCCAACGTGGCAGCACGCTTCTCTTTTACTCGCTGGCCAACCATCTCCCGCTCGAACTCAGCAAAAGAAGTAATGATATTCGTAGCAAGCCGCCCCACATGATGAGACATGTCGATCTGCTGAGTTACGGAAACCACAGGCACGTCGTGAGCATTTAGCTCAGTCATGATTTGCTGGAAGTCTGAGAGATTGCGCGTCAAGCGATCTAACCGATGCACAACTACTGCATCAACCAGCCCAAGCTTGATGTCGTTCAGGAGGGCGCGAAAACCCGCACGCCGCAAATGGCTGCCGGAATAGCCTCTATCCTCATAAATCGTATCCACCAGCCGCCAACCCTTGCCGACTTGGGAACCGATAAATTCTGCGCAAGCCATAAATTGAGCACTAACCGAATCGAACGAATCACGATTATCCTTCTCTACAGAGGACCGCGAGTAGATAGCGCATCGTTTTATTGGCGTCTGCTCAGTCATAGAAATACAAACATTGATAAAGTTTGTATATCAATCTAGCATGATCTGAATAAATGTCTACGGCAGAGGTCTTTATGCATGTATCACTGACACCCGAACTCGAAGCTCGAGTTAAAGCCAAAGTGGAAAGCGGCTCGTACAATAATGCCAGTGAAGTAATCCGGGAGGCATTACGCTTCATGGATGCTCATGAAGAATGGGTTCAAGAGGTAAAAATTGCTCTACTGCGCAAGCAAATCCAGGTGGGAGTAGAACAACTAGAAAACCTGCGCTTACTTAACCTAATGAAGAGAGAAACGGTTTGGGATAAGTAGCCAAATCACAGCGCCGTTTGTTGTAAGAAGCAGACCCTCGAATAAATTAGATTGGAATTTATCTAGTATTTCCTGACAGGCAACTGCCAGCCAAAAACAGTCAGAAGAGTATGAGGCTATCTAGCTTCTGAAAAATACTCAAAGTTGACGTTCTAGTATGAGAGTGTGATGACACTTCCTAAACTAAAATAGACATCCATATTTGACGAAGATTTTAAAACGGAAATTAACAACGAATGTTATAAGAGAACATTTTTTACATACATTCTATTCTGATACATCCTTCCTAAATTCACTCGGAGCTACCCCATTCCAGCGTATAAAAGCACGGCGAAAACTGGTCATAGCTGCGTAGCCTAGCAAGTGAGCTATATCCTCCACTGAAAGATCTGTTTCCATTAGGTACTTCTTTGCCAACAAGTTTCGCACTTCATCACAGATTACTCTAAAGTTAGTAGACTCATTTTCTAACCTCCGTTTAAGTGTGCTTTTACTTATATGTAATTTTCCCGCTACTTGAGCTAAATTCGGTAAATTTCCGGCTGCGTTAATCAAAATACGTCTAACAGCAGCCGCTAGATTTTCAGTGCGGTTTAACTTTCTCAGCATCTCTTCGCACTGCTGTTGGAATATAACATTCTCAGCGGGGTTAGCGCTTCTTATCGGTATGTTAAGAGCTTGTCCAGTCAATATTATTTCGCTGTAGTCTTGATCAAATAATAAGGGCGCGGGTATAAACTTTTTATACTTTAGGAAATAGTTTGGCTTTGTGTAGTTTAAATTTATAGCCGTTGTAGCCAATGCCTTGCCTGTTAGAAATTTCATTACGGAAAAGAGTTGCGAAAATGCCATTTCAGTCATTAGTCGTTGCTGAACAGGATTTCCTAGCTTCAAGTTAAAGCGAAGAGTGATTTCGTTATTTTCTTGGGCAATCACCCATAAGGTGCCATGCTTTAATAACCTGTGATAACGCACAAGTAATTTTATAGCCTGCCCCACATCAGAGCAGCTTTGTAGCGCAAAACCTATTGTGCCGAAGCTGCCTACGCCAAGCTGTTGGCCGAACCGTAGTGCTAAGGTTCTGTTGCCTGTTAGGGATACTGCCTTTTGTAAGAACTCTAACCAGTCAACATATTCGTTAGCCTTAATAGCAGTAAATAACGAATCCTCAATAATTTCTTCTCGTTCAAGTAGTTCTAGTAGTTGTTGTTTAAGAACAGCTTCCGCTTTTGTGGGGGGCATTTATTTATCCAATAATGGTTATAAGAGAATTCTGGCATCTAACAATATGAGCTTAAATAACCATATTAATGAGCTTAAATGTATATATTAATGAGCTTATATGTTCAGTATAGCTTGGTTCATGATCACTATAATGACTCTCTCTTTAATGTCCAGAACTCTGTTAATTAGGTAAGGGGTCACTATGACTATTGAACTTGAATTTATGTATGAAGTACGCGCTGAGATAGGAACGCCTCAGATAGTGGGTAAAACACCCGCAGGCATTCGCATTATCTTTCCCGTTCTTGGTGGAACTGTGCGGGGGCCAGTTTTAAATGCCGAAATTTTGCCTCAGGCTGGAGGCGATTGGACCATGCTTCGACCCGATGGCAGTACTAGTTTAGATGTGCGTACTGTGTGTAAGGCTGAGAATGGTGACCTTATTTACTGTACCTATGGAGGCCGCATGTATGCGGATACTGACGAAGGTTTGGCGTTGGGAGCAGACATGAGCAAGCCTGATCCGGATGTAGGAAAAGATCAGTATTACTTACGAATTAACCCCTTATATGAAACCGCCTCAGAAACCTATGGATGGCTAAACAAAGTCGTTGCTATCGGTACTGGGCAAACCGGTGCGGGTGGTTTGCGTTACCAGGTTTATCAAGTGAAATAAATTGAATTAATTAAGGCGCGCCGGTATAGGCGCGATTCTATAAATGAGTTCCCCTATTAAATTTTTTGGCACGAATTAAGAAATTCTCTCACACAAGCAATGTATTTGAAGGTATAAATATGACTACAAACGACAAACTCGACATCATCGTCTTCGGAGCAACTGGCTTCACTGGAAAATTAGTAAGTGAATATTTGAATAAACAATACGGTACATCAGGTGAAGTGCGTTGGGGCATCGCGGGTCGTAACAATGACAAGCTACAGGCAGTAGCGGAAGAGTTAGAACTTGGTGATGTTCCAGTTGTTATTGCTGACAGTGAAGATAAAGCCTCCTTAGATGCAATGGTGAGTCGATGTAAGGTGGTACTAAATACTGCCGGCCCTTATATGAAATACGGATCAAGTGTCGTTGAATCTTGTGCTCGCCTTGGTACTGATCACGTAGACTTAAACGGTGAGCCACTGTGGATGCATGAGGTACTTACTAAGTATGAAGAAACAGCGCGTAAAAGTGGCGCTCGCATCGTATTTTCTTGTGGTTTCGATTCCATTCCTTCTGATCTTGGCGTGCAGTTTCTACAGGAACAAGCCCAAGCTAAATATAGCCGTCCGTTTTCGCGTGTTAAATGCCGAGTTAAGAGAGTGCTTGGCGAAGTATCTGGCGGTAGTGTTGCCTCATTTGGTGAGACAATGGAAGTTTTGAAGACTCAGCCAGAGTTGTTCACAGTGTTTACCAACGCTTTCGCTTTGACGCCGGGTTTTGAAGGACCTGCACAGCCTGCGGGAGATAAGGAAATATTTGAGGAAGACCTGAACAGTTGGTCTGGTCCTTTCATTATGGCGGCTATCAACCCCAAAAATGTACATCGCACCAATCTTCTGTTGGGCCATCCATATGGGGAGGATTTTGTGTACGACGAAATGGCCATACTTAATAAAGATTCCTCCGGCAATACTGAAAATGCTGAGTTTTCATTTGATATGAGCCTTAAGCCTGGTGAAGGCCCTTCGAAGGAGAAACAAGAAGCTGGCTACTATGAAATGTGGTTTGTAGGTAGTAACAATGAGGGCGATTCTCTCACGGCAATTATTACCGGAGATCAAGACCCAGGTTATGGCTCAACCTCCAAAATTATTTCAGAAGCCGCCGTATTTCTTTCTAAAAAACCAAAAGACGAAGATGGTGGAATCTTAACGCCAGCGTCAGCTATGGGATCAGAGCTCCGGGAAAAACTTGTGGCAAATGCGGGCCTAACATTCTCTATTTCGGAAACAATTCCGACATCTTCCACGCTTAGTCGTTAATGGTAAATGCCATAAATAATTTTCAGAGTTAATGATGAAAGATAATTATATTTTATACGGTAGTGCACCTTCTTGGGCTACAGCAAAAGTGCGCAGCTATATGCGCAAGCAGTGTATTCCATTTGTTGAGCGTCCACCAGGTGACCCGCGTTTTGCGGAAAAGATAATGCCGGTTGTGATGCGAAATATTATGCCAGTATTGGAGACCCCTGACGGCACCATTATTCAAGATACGGCAGACATCATAGATTACTTTGAGCATAAAACGGGCACTAATGATGAAAAGGTACTTTTACCTGCAACACCAGAGAGCGGGCTAATACGCGCGTTGACCCATTTCTTTGATATGTGTTGTTATGACGCACTCTTACGTCCAGTGCTTTATTTTCGATGGAATTTTCCAGATGATAATTTGGAATATGTGAAAAATGAATTTTCCAGCACTTATCTTCCGCCAGATGCCGATGAAAAAGCGAAAGAGCAGATGTTTGAGTGGGCGCGTACTGTTACGGCCTCCTTTGCCAAAAATGTCGGTGTAAACGCTGAGAGCATTCCTTTAATTGAGGCAAGTTATAGCGAATTGTTACAGCTGCTTGTTGAACACTTTAAAGGGCAGCCTTATTTATTGGGTGGCAGGCCTACCTACGGTGACTACGGGCTAATTGCATCGTTATATGCGCATCTCTATCGTGATCCTTATCCAGCTAAGTTAATGCGTCAGCAGGCGCCCGAAGTAGCCCGTTGGGTAGAGCGTATGAGCGGGCCTGGTCAATATCTGTGGGATCATCCTGATTCAACGGAAGACTTGATAGCTGATAATGCTGTACCGGATACGCTAAAGAATCTAATGCGATATTTCGCAGAAGAATACTTGCCTGAGATTACCGCCCATGCAATTTTTGCCAACGATTGGTTAGATGCAAGGCCGGAGCTGGAGCCAGGTACCAGTGGACTTGTGCATTTGACCGGTGTTTTGGGTCGGGTTGAATTTGATTGGCGCGGTATCAAACTGAAAACTAGTGTGCGGATGTATAATTTTTATATGTTGCAACGTTTTCAAGATAGTGTGGAAGCAGCCAGTGAGAGCGAACAACAGGCAATCCAACTTTTGTTTGAAGAAACGGGTCTTTCCCCCTTACTAAAACTAAAAACCCACCGTCGTGTGGAGCGAGAAAAACATTTGGAAGTTTGGGGGGCGGATTTAAGATCCGTTCAATAAGAAATTGAAGATTAAGCGAGCGACAAAAATAATATTTTTATCGCTCGCTAATTATAGCCATAAATATACCCGATACGACTTAAATAATTCGAAAGGCAAATAGCAATGATGTTATATACGTTCTCTCTCGCACCTAGCCCACAGCGAGTGGAGATATTTATGAAAGAGAAAGGTATAAATATTCCCTCGGAAACTGTGGATATGATGAAGCAAGAACAGCTTTCCGATAACTATAAAGAAATAAATCCTAGAGGAACACTACCTGCGTTAGTGTTAGACGATGGTACTGTAATATCTGAGGTTGTTACCATCTGCCGTTATTTGGAAATTTCAAACCCAGATACGCCCTTGTTACTGGGTGAGGACGCCAAACAGCAAGCCCTAATTGGTGAATGGGATCATCGACTTGAATCGGAATTCTTACTGCCTATTGCAGACGCACTGCGTAATCAAGGCGATGGGTTTAAAGGCAGAGCGCTGCCAGGTGTCTTGGATATCGAACAAATACCTCAGTTAGTGACTCGTAGCATTAAGCGGATCAAGGCGTTTCTTGAGATTCTCGATAAGCAGCTAAGTGATAATAAGTTCGTTGCGGGAGACACTTTTAGTATGGCTGATATTACGGCATATGTAGGTATTAGCTTCGCTGTCTGGGTGCAGATTAGTGTGCCTGAAGAACTAAAAAACATTAATCGCTGGTTTGACGAGATATCGAAAAGGAACAGCTTAAAATAAACACCAGTAGTGTCGCCTGGGTTTCTGTTGTAGCCCAACCGGGTTTTTAACTTATTATTAACGGTAGTGAAATGAAAACATTAAAGAGTTTAATGCAGGCTCAACAAAAAAAAGGTGCAGTTCTTATCGATCACGCAAGCGGAATGACAGGTGAGTTTCTGGATAACCAAACGGGATTGATTTGGATGAGTGTTGAGAGTATGACCCAGCATGAGTTTGGCAACTTTGAAGTTGATAACCAATTGACACCAGTTGGTGTTGCGCCTGGTGCTATGGATATGGCTATATTTCATTACTCGCCTAATGGGGAGGGTAAGCCTGTACTAGAACGTACGATTAATGGTCGGCGTTTTATTAATGCGGCATCGGCGGAGATGGTGTCGACGCCATCACACCCTGGTGGAATGGCGGAAATTTCGGTTAACAAATCCCATTCGCTCGGTTTTGCGGCAGGCCGAAAATTGAACGTATTAAGTTTACCTGAAGGGGATTTTATTGAAGTAGTTGGAACTCAGGCTGCCGACGAACAACTTCGACTGCCAGTAGGAGCCACTTTAAAAACGATCACTCTAAAACAACCTTGGATTGTAAAGCTGCCGACACCCGCACGTACCTTATGGTGGTTTGAACATCTACGTAGTTTTCAAGGGCCTGTTAGCTTACCCACTAATAGTTAAATGAGGCTTTTTGTAGAAAAGAAATCCGTTTAGAAGCATCTTCATTTCTACAGTAAAATGTATCTGATGAGAGTTAAGGTCCGCTTTGTGTCGATAGCACTCATTCAAATCTGCCAACATCCAACAAATTGAACATTTTGCAACCGACCGGATATCCTCAACAAGCCGTCACTCGGATTTTGAAATTAATTTTTCCCACCTAAGCCAAATCATCCCGCGACTCCCAATTCAGTAAATAAATCTAATGTACCGGTTTTTGGAGCTGATTACGCCATTAACCCTGCGCTCTGCCAAATAAAATTGAGCATAACAACCGTAACCTCAATTTTCTGGCAGGACAACAAGCAATGAATAACGATTTCGAATCACCAACAAGTAATGAACCTTGGAATAAAGGTAAACTCATTGGGCAAAAAGCACCGTTAAAGCTCAAAGAAATATGGGCGATCCGAATTAAGATTCAGATGGGGAAAGAAACGAGAAATCTCGCGCTCTTTAATCTCGCTATTGATAGCAAATTACGCGGTTGCGACCTCGTTAAGCTGAAAGTTCGGGACGTATTCCAGAGCGGTTCGATTTTGAAACGAGCCATGATTATGCAGCAAAAAACCAAAAGGCCTGTTCAGTTCGAGATCACCGATCAGACACGCGAAACACTGAAAGACTGGATGGAGCAGGCAAATCTTCAATACGATGACTTCCTATTTCCCAGCCGCTTAAAGAATTCAAATCATTTATCTACACGGCAATACGCTAGAATCGTCAATCAATGGGTTAAAGATATCGGGCTCGACCCCGCCGCCTATGGCACCCACTCAATGCGCCGGACAAAGCCAACACTGATTTATAAAAAAACAAAAAACTTACGAGCAGTACAGTTATTACTAGGCCATACCAAACTGGAAAGCACCGTTCGCTATCTAGGTATTGAAGTTGACGATGCCTTAGAAATGGCAGAACAAACAGAAGTCTAGAGCATTAGATCTTTAAGAATATTCGGAAGGGGAAATGGCCTGTGCACTTGTGGACGATTCCGACACCGTCGGACCAGCTCAAGTCCTACGGAACGTGTGGAAGAACCATGGACAACATAAAGACGTTGCCCACAGCTCTACCACACTCTTGAGCTTATCGACCACAGGGTACACAGGCTCAAAGTGGTATATATGCAACAATCAAATTGATAAATAATGCTTTAAGGATAGAAAGGAACTTTGGAGGGAAAAACCCGTAACAACTCAACTCTGATCGATACATAAACTATAGTTAGTGGAATGTGAACAAAGAGGAATTGGATGTAAATTAAACTAGAGTTATTTGAATGTGATAAAAAATAACCTTATTTACACCGCGCGCCATAATTTTTCTCCTAAGTCGTTTTGTTCGGCTTTACCCGTAAATCTAGCCGTGCAATATAAACGATTGCTCACCTTATGGCCACCACTGTACCCATCTCTGCAGCCTTGGCCGGACAAAAATAAAGCTCCTTATGCGCCATATTTCAATGCTATGGAACACAGCGACCCAAGCAGCGCTCACCGCGCTCCAGATTGGTCACCCTCGGTTTGCTCGAGGCTACAGCTCTTCGTATACTAGTCGGCTGCCTTCAGCATTTCAGTCACCTAGAATATGGCGCAGTTAAGCGCAAGCCAAGTGCATGCTCAAACACACCAACTGTAGCAGAATAGGCACAAAGCAATGGAGAACGGCATATCGCTCTACCCATATCACTATATACTTGAGCCGCTTATTTATTGGGCCAGCATTATCCCTAATTATGCCGACCACTATCACGCTCCCCCGACAAGACTACACAGTAAAAATTAAACCATGGATAAAATTTCTGTACGCGGCGCTCGCACTCACAACCTCAAAAGCTTAAACATCGAGCTACCGCGAGACAAACTGATTGTCATTACTGGCCTCTCTGGTTCAGGGAAGTCATCGCTTGCCTTTGACACCTTATATGCAGAAGGTCAACGCCGCTATGTAGAATCGTTATCAACCTACGCGCGTCAATTTCTGTCGTTAATGGAAAAGCCCTACGTCGACCATATTGAAGGGTTGTCGCCTGCCATCTCTATTGAACAAAAATCAACGTCACACAACCCTCGATCTACAGTGGGCACGATTACTGAAATATACGATTACTTACGCTTGTTGTTCGCCAGAGCCGGCACTCCTGAGTGCCCTGATCATCGCGTCAAGCTCGAGGCGCAAACCGTGAGCCAGATGGTGGATGATGTACTGAGCCTACCCACTGGCAGCAAAATCATGCTGCTAGCGCCGGTTATTAAAGAGCGTAAAGGCGAACACCTCAAGCTGTTTGACAAACTCAAGCAAGAAGGTTTCGTCAGGGTGCGCGTCGATGGCGAGGTCTATGACCTTGATGAAGTTCCGTTACTAAAGAAAACCTTGAAGCACTCGATCGATGTAGTGATCGACCGCTTTAAAGTACGCGAGGATCTCAAGCAGCGCATTATGTCGGCGAAAACCTGGATGATGCATGGCGCAAGCGGGAAGCACACCACGTAGAAAAAAAGCTACAACAATCGGCGTTTTTTAAAGCACTGCGAGAATCTGTGAAAAGAGATAAACCACATATTTATAGCACTATGGCTTCATGCTTGGGTATTGACCGTACTGACATTGAGGCGTTTGTTGCCATGCTTGAAGAGCAGAAAGATAACGGGGCTTGTTCGTAAAAAGCGAGGGATTAATAATGAAACTAAAAGATTCACTTTACGGCTTTTTAGCCCCCTTTAATTGCTCTGTTGCCTTATCAAAGCTATAAAACGCCGATAATGAAAAACCTTTATTTTCAGCGGTAAAGTGGGCCTTATTGACGATTAACGCATCGGCAAAGTCGAGGGCTTTACCACGCACCGGTTTGGATTCTTCGTAATCTCTCAGGGCAGACCACAGTACCTGCGAATCTTCAAAGATAAATAGACCATCGCCTACTAAGGCACGAACCAGTGTGCACACAGCGGATTTATCCAAGCCGTAACGTTTACCGGTCAACGTCCATACAGTTTCAACCAACACAACATCTGTAATCAAAACAGGGCTCTGGTTGTCGATAATCGCTTTAGCCTTCTTGTGTTGGCTTGCATTATCGGCCAACAGGTAACGCAGCAGTACATTGGTATCAATCGCTATCATCCAAAGTGGCCTTGCCGTGACTCTTCATCGCTCACGCCTTTATTGGCTTTGAGTCCTTTCAATATTCCAGCGGCTGAACCCTGCTCTTTTTTTATGATGTTAAATTGGTTGCCGTAACGTAAAATTTCCACATCATCGCCAGGATTGATACCCAGCGCATCACAACCAGAAATGGGTAATGTAATTTGTCTTTTTGCACTAACTTTTGGCATGGTGTCACCTCTCACTTTCTTTACTAAGTATTAATTGTAAAGATATTACAACTCTTTACTTGTTGTCAATAGTAAAGACTGAAAAGCCAGTTATTCCAGAAGCACGAGACATACCTTGTCGTAGCAGATTTCATCAGGGTGTTTTCCATTCCTTTATGTCTATCATTGCAAAGTTACGCAAGGCACCCTTACCTAAATCATGAGCGTCCATTAGCCATTGCTCTTCTGGATGCCATTGAGTTGAACCAAACCATATTTTTTCAGGAATAATATCTCTGCGGTCAGTTTGGCCTTTGTAATTGGTATACAAGATGGTGATTGTTTTCTGATCTGGTTTTTCCATAATTCATCCTTGGTAAAAGAGTAGTGGTATATAGGCAGGCTGGTTGATATTCATAAAGAGTAACTCCCTTTTATATTTTTGGTATTGAACTAGCTAAACACCAACAATGGGGGGGGCTGGGAAGGCGAACTATGGCTTTTTTCTGGGGTGTTTATTGTCGCTTGCTGCATATTCAGTTCAAGGCTTTATTGAAAAAACCTGCAATATCTCTATTTAGTTTCTGATGTATCGCTACTCGATCAACAGATTCGTTGTCTTCACATAAAAACGGCACTGCTCGCTTTAGTTTTTCCGGACATGGTGCCAAAAAAACAAAATGCCCAGCATCTTTAATCATTTCAAGCGATGTCCCGTTGGGAAGGTTTTCTTCAAAATGAAGCGCATTGTATTGGTTGTCTAGTTCTGTATCTTGCTCCGCAGCGAACAGTTGTATTGGAATTTTTACAGTAGACAGAGATTCGTAAGAAAAAAGCGGGCCATAAGCGGGTGCTAAAAGTACAGCTGCGCTTATACGGTTATCATGTTGCGGGATTAAATCAGGGGCAATAGCAGAAAGACGATGTCTTGCCTGAGGAGAGCACAATAAAAAATCTTTGCTGTTAATAGCACAATAGCTAGCTAAGCCCGATAAATCAGCCTTCGCCCCGATAGTAGCTAGTGCAGTATAAGTACCCAGAGAAAAACCAATTATGCCAATACGATTTGGTCGCAAGCTCTTTTTAAAGGATGGATGCTTCAGTAATTCATCTATGACCAACTGAATCTGTCGCGGCCTTGCCACCAGTGGGTCAAGTTTTGGTTTGCCAGATTTAAGTCCCTGCAAGTCAGGGTGGGTAGGGCTGGCAACCACGAAACCCAAGCTGGCAAGGTGTTGGGCCGTATCATTATGTCCGAAGGCGTTTCCAGAAAAACCGTGGGAAATTAGTATTAAGCCTTTAGAGGACGCAGGCATCTCAGCACCTACAGCCAAGTGCAGGGTTAATGGTCCAATAGATTCATCTTGGGCCTTGGCTCGCGTGGGGTACCATACCGCAACTTCAATATTATCGTGAAATACTGGGTCAGAAACCTGAAGACTTTTAAACCCAACATTCCATTCCTCTGCTATCGCGGAACGGCCTATTAGTGAACAAAAAAGTAAACTGGATATAAGAAAAAGCCGTGTATGGAATGTCATGTTTTTACCTTAGCTATATATCTATTTGAACATATCCCGATAATGGCGCAGCAGATTCCACAGAAAGCACCGATGCTTCCATAATACAGGCCTGCCTCACTGGAAGTGATGTTCCCCGATGTATATGACATGGTTATTCCAATATAGGCACTCACAAGTCCCGCCGCTGTTCCAGCAAACCCAAACTTGCGCCCACGGTTATTGGCGGCAAGAGTGTTAATGGCAGCTGTGTTAATGTCCAGCTTATTAGCGTTTATCTCAAAGGCAGCCGCTAACGCCTTTTTTGACTCTAAAGAACAGGTGCCTTCGTTCTCTATTCTTTGAATCGTACGAAGACTAAGCCCCGAAACTGACGAAAGCTGATCTTGTGACCAGGAGCGCTCTATCCGGAGTTTTTTGATTAAGTCTTTATCTATCATCTGTTCCATTCTCTTATCCCTCTTGATAATTGGTGGGGATCAATTATCAGTTGGAATCATTGGTTTTAGTTACGACAACTCTACGACAAAGGGGTGACAGTTAACTGCCACGAGGCTTTGATCTCGAGCAGGATTCATTGTTTTCCTCGCCAAACACTTGCGAAAACAAGTTGGGCAATTTATCGGGAGGTGACTTCCATCGTCAAGGGAGGGGCCGCCTGTTTTGCCCTGACATAGACTCTACTGGAATAGCGAAGGCTATCACCGTTATGCTCACCAGTAACAGTGATTGTTATTACATCAAAACCCTTCCCGGTAAGGCGGAAGCGGGCAGTAATCTCGCCACTAAAATCAATTAACTCAATATTCTGGTCTAATAGCTCAACATTAGCGCTGCCGGTTAATTGAATACTGACGTTTTTTTGAAGTAATGGGGCGGTCATATTCAAGTGTGATATCAGAATATTCGTTAATGATCGCCACTGCAGTGGGTGGATGTTTAACGTTGAATATCTTCTTTGGTGCTGTAAAAGCAGCGGAGGGGCTTACCTGATCACCGGAGAAGCCACCGTAGCCTTGACCATAATGAAAGAAACAAGCACTAGCATAATTGGCCAGCAAGGACATACCCAGATACAAGCTAACAGCAGTAATTATTTTGGTCATGGTTATTCCTTGTATCGAGTATGGGCAGACCAAACGCTCTTTTGGCTTGGTCACATTAACGTAGGCCCGTAACTACTTTTGCCGGCTTAAGTACCTAATAGCTCTACAGCGCCTTATAAGTACTTTGATACTTATAAGACACTTAAAGAGCCAAAATCCCCACCTTCCGCTACTGTTATATTAGTGGGCGTTTTTCTGCTTTTCCTTAAGCAATAAAAATTCGACAGTGTCCACTGGACTACTAAGCTCCCACCCAAGACCCGCCAAGCATCGGAAGCCATTGTGTCTCCTTATCCAAAGCTATCACGATAATGCGGACTGTCAGCCAGTGCCGGTACTGACTGCTAGGCTTCAGCGCCTGTATATGGATGTTGAGATACCATGACAGGTGATGTTGTCGATATTGATACGGCCCCACCTGATATTGTCGGTATAAAACATCCGCTATTATAAGGGCGCGCTTGGTATGTTCTTTGACCCTTGTACCGCGCCTACCAGTGATTTTCTTACCCAATAGGTGCCTCATAAGGCTGTAGCCGTTACAGATCATAAGGGGGCATTAGAACATAGCAGGGAATTTACCAGCAGCGAAAAACCATACATACAAAAAAGATAGCTTTATAAGAAGACTCGTTGCCACTGGCAACGCAAGCTCGCCAGCACCGGATAGTTCGCGTACTTAGCAG
>JAAELM010000361.1 GCA_024226635.1 Oceanicoccus sp.
ATATTGAATATAACGCCGAGCTAATCAGCAATGCCCGGCTGGGCCATGGAGTGGCCCTGGTGGGCATGTCTGCTTCAGCGTCTTGACAGGCGTCGCGGCGAAGCTGGCAAACTCTCCCGATATTCGCTCCTTTCCGATCACTCTTACTCCTGGCCCTGGTCCGCCTCGCGACGCCGTTGTCTTGACTCTGCCCTTCATGATTCGATCATACCATCTTTTCCCGGCAGCTGATTAGCTCGGCGATAAGCGGCGCCGGGAAGCGCCGCTTACGTTTAAGCTCAGCCGCGCCGCTTTTCGGCGTCGGCTGGAGTGCCTTGTTAGCTTGAATTATGGAAAACACTATTTGCGTCTATCCTCGATTAATTTCTTCAAAGCCATATTCATTTGATGATATCCATCAGCAATTACATCGGGTGGTAAATCGGCAAAAGTAATTGCAAAACCAGAGAAATCTTCATTATGCTTTAGTAGCGTTTTTCCGTTTGAGTTAGACTCCAATATAAAGCTATGTACACCGTAAAATACACCTTTTATTCCACCACCCCATGTGATCTCTTGGTTTTCAACAATGCGCATCATATGCGGCGGTACTTCTACTTCCTTACCGTCTGGCCTCAAGACATATATTTTGAGTTCTGCACCTTCTACAAATTCACCTTCAACCTTCCTGTGATAAGGATTCCATTCTGGGTAATTATCTAAGTCTGCAAGAACAGCATAAATCTCTTCTTTTGGCGCATTAATTTCAACTACAGTTCTAATGGAAATGCTAGAACATCCGGTTACTACTATAACGACAATGAGTAATCCGAATGCAAAGGAGTATTTGATGTATTTCATATCTTTCATCCTTAAAGCTAACGCCTGTGGCTGAGGCGTGCCGCTAGGCACGTCCAGCGAACGAAGTGAGCGCATAGACCACACTGGTTAGGTGGCCTTCCTGATAAAACCATATACAACTCTCCCTACTACTACCGCCAATGTATATGAGGCTGCAGTAAGCGCAACGCCATCAAACGAGACAGCTAAAAGCCCCCCTTCGATCAGCCTAATCTCTGGCTCGCCAATCCAAGCCATAGGCCAGAAATAGAGTGACTCAATTCCCAGCCAAATCAAACCAAACTGGGGTATGACATACGACAAAAGTCTAAAAGCCGCAGGAATGATTAGAAATATCCCAAAGGCTCTAAGAATAAAATAAATTATCCGGGGCAACTTCACCAAGACACCTAACGCCTGTGGCAGCGGCTGGCCACAAGGCCAGTCCGGCGAATGCAGTGAGCTAACTGCCCACACTGGTTAGGTGTCTTCACTAAACTCTACCCACCTATCTTCTGGAGCAGCTGAAAATTCTATATATTCAGTTTCTGAATAATACACATTGATGGCAGCACCAGAATGAATCCAAATTCGATCTTCATGACCAAGGTTCTGGCCATTAATAACTGGCACCCATTCCTTACTATCAATCAATATCTCTATTTCCCCTTGAATGACAACGGCTTTACCTAAGTTAGGAATACTTACAACATCCAATTTCCACAAGGGGTTTTCAAGTTGTACAGCTTCTAAGGCCCCTTCAGATTTAAGCACTACTTCCTCTGCACCTGCAGCGCCAAAAAAGAATATAAATGATGCAACTAACAAAACTCGCATATGACACCGCCGGGTAGGTCAGGGCCTCACGGCCCTTTCCCCCCTCAGAACCGTACGTACGACTTTCACCGTATACGGCTCAAGCATGACAAACGCCCCACAAGGACGCGACGGTTTCGTTTTACTATCTGGCCTCATTGTAATCCAT
>JAAELM010000362.1 GCA_024226635.1 Oceanicoccus sp.
CTCATGGCAATGGGTTGCAGCATGCTGCCCTCGCACATGTTCGTGTACTACTTTGCCATCCTGGCGGGTGTCACCCCGCCGGTTTGCATCGCTGCCTACTGTGGGGCCGCCATCGCAGGATCCAAGCCCCTGCAAACGGGATTTGAGTCCCTAAAACTGGCGCTGGTGGGTTTTATCGTACCCTATATTTTTGTTTACAATAACGCCCTGCTCATGCAAGGCAGCGTTGTGAGCATACTGACCGTTACCACCCTGCTCACACTGTGTGTCATTTTATCTGCAGGCGGTTTAAGCGGTTATCTATTCAGGAGAATGAACTTTATAGGCCAAGGCGCTACCCTGGCTTTTGCAGTCGGAACAGCATTTCTTTGCACCAAGCCGGATTTGACCAATCAACCTCTGATGCTTTTAGTCTCCGTGGCCATGCTATCGGTTTTTTCTTTTCTGGTTTTTAGGAAAAAGAATCAGTATGAACCGGTTGCGGTCGGTAAGGCCTCCGTGAGCAATTGA
>JAAELM010000363.1 GCA_024226635.1 Oceanicoccus sp.
ATAAGCATGCAGGCTGGATTCCCGCCTTCGCGGGAATGACGGCGAAAAAAAAGGCAGCTAAAGCTGCCTTTTTTAATGCTGATAAATATTAAATCGCTGCTAGCGCTTCAAAATCATCATCCGTCAGACTCATCAATGAATCAGCGCCCTTTTCAATCGTCTGCTTATGGCTCGCTGTACGAGGCAAAACCTTATCAAAGTAAAAACGCGCCGTAGCGACTTTACCGCGATAAAACACTTCGTCATTTTCTGCCAATTTAGTGTTGGCCAAAGTGCCCATACGACCCCAGAACCAAGCGAGTACGACATAACCTGAGTACATCAAAAAGTCCACGGAGGCTGAACCAATCTCATCATAGCTCTTGCCAGCTTGAGCACCGATAAAACCGACTAACTCAGTCCACTCAGCAATCATTTTCTGTAATGGCTCAGAGAACTCATCATCCATAGCTTCCAGGTCAGCACCAATCATGGCAATAAATTTGCCAAAGTTCGCGCCACCATCAGACATAATCTTGCGACCAAGAAGGTCTAATGATTGAATGCCGGTAGTCCCTTCGTACAAAGTAGCGATACGTGCATCACGCAGATTCTGCTCCATACCCCATTCACGGATATAACCGTGACCACCGTAAACCTGTACGCCGTGACTTGCCGCTTCCAAACCTACTTCAGTCATAAAACCTTTAGCGATAGGTGTTAGCAAAGCCAGGAGGTCGCTAGCTTCTTTAACCTGCTCTTCAGTACCCTGGAGTGCCTTATCGCCCTGCTGTGACAAGTAATAGATAAAGGCACGACAGCCTTCAGAGAAGGAGCGAATAGTCAGTAGCATACGACGTACATCCGCATGCACTATTAATTTATCTGCTGGCCGGTCTGGAGATTTTTTACCGGTTAAAGAGCGACCCGCTTCACGATCCAGGGCATAAGACATAGCACCCTGTAACGCCACTTCAGCGTGATTTAAACCTTGCATGGCAGTACCAATACGAGCGGTATTCATAAAGGTAAACATACATTTTAAACCTTCATTCTCCTTACCAACCAAAAACCCCTTGGCACCGTCAAAATTCATCACACAGGTCGCATTGCCGTGGATACCCATCTTGTGTTCCAGTGAACCACAGCTCACCGTATTACGCTCACCTACTGAACCGTCAGCAGCCAGATTAAATTTGGGTACGATAAACAGGGATATACCTTTGGTGCCCTTTGGCGCATCCGGCAATCGGGCTAGTACGATATGTATAATATTATCCGACATATCATGCTCACCTGAGCTGATAAAAATTTTGGTACCCGTAACGGCATAACTACCATCACCATTGGCTTCAGCTTTAGTGCGCAAGAAACTTAAATCACTACCACCCTGGGGCTCAGTCAAACACATGGTACCGGTCCAATCGCCGGAAACCAGTTTAATCAAATAGTCTTTTTGCAATTGCTCGCTGCCATGCTCAATTAATGTTTCACGACAACCGGCACTCAGGCCCGGATACATACTCCATGCGTGGTTGGCCTGACCCAGCATTTCTGACAACAACAGATCCATGCTGTTTGGCAGCCCCTGGCCACCAAACTGTTCTGGCATGGATAAACCGGGCCAACCGCCATCAATAAACTGCTGGTAGGCATCGGCAAAACCGCCAGGTGTTGTTACACCGTCCTCACTCCAGGTACAACCTTCTTCATCACCAATGCGGCGCAAAGGAGCCAGTGTCTGCTCACAAAATTTAGCACCCTCATCCAGAATCGCATCGCGTAATTCCTGATTTAATTCCTCTGCACCCGGCAGACTTGCATAGTGCTCATCCGCACCTAATAATTCATCAAATACAAAACGTATATCACGTAGTGGAGCTTTATAATCAGCCATTGTGTTACCTCAATCGATTTACTAAAATTTAATTAAAAAATAAGTACTACAACCTGTAAAAATCACTTATAAGTAATGCTTAACCTCTGCACGGGCAACCACCATGCGATGAACTTCATCGGGGCCATCGGCCAACCGTAGCGTTCTAGCGCCGGCATACATGGCCGCCAGAGGTGTCCACTGCGAAATACCCGCAGCACCATACATTTGAATCGCTTCATCAATAATTCTGCACGTGATGACTGGCACCATTGCCTTAATACCGGAAATATACACACGTGCTTCGCTATTGCCCAATACATCCATCGCTTTAGCTGCCTGCAATACCATTAAGCGACAGCTATTAATATCAATACGCGCTTTGGCGACGATATCAAAGTTACCACCTAACTTAATGATGGGCTTACCAAAGGCTTCACGGGACAAGCCGCGCTTAATCATCATTTCAAGCGCCGACTCAGCCTGGCCCAGGGCGCGCATACAGTGGTGTATACGTCCTGGCCCTAAACGCCCTTGAGAAATCTCAAAGCCCCGCCCTTCACCTAATA
>JAAELM010000364.1 GCA_024226635.1 Oceanicoccus sp.
GACTACACCCAAAACCCACCACAAAAACAACAGATAAACTTACATATTGAATATAGCAACGGGATAATGCATACATAGCCTTAATACCGATAGGGTGGGTTTGAACAGGGTGGGGGATGGTGGCGCGGTGTGCGATGCGAAAGCGAGCATAGTGTGAGCAAATGCGAACATAGCTTTTAAGCATGCTATGCATGCGGGCATGAGGCGCCAGCCGGAACACCAACAAAGGCCAAACAGGTATTGTGGATGTATGTGGTGAAGGTAAAATAAAGAACATTATGTTAACCCGTAGGGCTGAGTATGGAGATAGGCAAGGTCCAGGTCTGATAATGAGCTTATTATCAGAAAGCGAGGCTTAGGCATAAATATGGAGAAATTGAGGCTCCGGATTTATGCCGTTAAGAGCCGAGCGTCTTGACCGGTCTTTTTGCAGATATCACCAGTCAATCGAATCAAGCTATATCTGCAAAAAGATGCCTACCTCCACACTCAGCTTCACCTCTTACATCCACAATACCTGTATGGCTTCCTTCCTTTTTATAAAACACAAACTCATCTGTTCTCACTGTAGAGAAGCGTAAGTTAGATCTGGTGAGAGACATGGCCAAGTTATTTGAAACCGCTTTTAGTATCAAGTAACGCTTTTATGGCCAGGCAAATATACATAGGTGTTCTTTAAAGGAAACCTTTTATGAACACCTAGCCGACCCACCCAGAACACCCACTA
>JAAELM010000365.1 GCA_024226635.1 Oceanicoccus sp.
AAGGTGGAAACCAATGGCGGGTTTTGTTAGCAAATTTGACCAGCGAAAGCATGACCGGTACTTCTACCAATACGCCAACGACGGTAGCTAACGCCGCGCCTGAGTGGAGCCCAAACAGTGAAATAGCAACGGCCACAGCCAGCTCAAAAAAGTTACTGGTGCCAATTAATGCTGCAGGGGCTGCTACATTGTGCGTTAGCCTTATATAGCGCGCTGCAAAATAAGCAATAAAGAAGATACCGTAACTTTGGATAATCAACGGTATTGCAATCATAAAAATACTTTGCGGTTTTGCTAAAATCGTTTCAGCCTGAAAGCCAAAGAGTAATAACACCGTGGCCAATAAACCTATAACAGATAAAGGCTTTAACTGATCAACAAAACCGGAAATTTGATTGTGCATAAAGCGCCGGGTTAAATAACCAGCCACCAGTGGCAGCAGCACATATAACACCACCGATAATAATAGAGTCTCCCAGGGTACAGTGATATCCGTTACACCCAATAGAAACGCCGTAATCGGTGCAAAGGCAAAAATCATAATAATATCATTAACCGACACCTGAACCAGCGTATAGTTAGGGTCGCCCTTGGTTAACTGGCTCCAGACAAACACCATCGCGGTACAGGGAGCAACACCCAATAAAATCATCCCGGCAATATATTCATTGGCGGTTTCAGGGCTAACAAAATCGGCAAAAACAAAATGAAAAAACAGCCAGCCTAAAGCGGCCATAGTAAACGGTTTGATAATCCAGTTAACAATAAGAGTGAGGATTAATCCTTTTGGCTTTTTACCCACATCTTTAACGGCGGCAAAGTCCACCTGAATCATCATGGGATAAATCATCAGCCAGATCAGCACGGCGATTAGCAAATTAACATGAGCATATTCCCAGCTGGCAACCTGTTGAAACACCGAAGGGAAAAAATTCCCCAGCACCACACCGACAATAATACTCAGGCCAACCCAAAGGCTCAGATAGCGCTCAAAAATTCCCATTAGTTTTCTCCCAAAGCTTTAAACGTGACGGTGAGCTCTTCTCTACTCATCTTGTCTAAATCGTGACTTAATAATTTTTTGATACGGGATTGCAGTATTGCAAGGGTGTTCCGAAAGGCATCGGCAATTTCGTCATCACTGCCCTCAAGGCGGGAAGGGTCAACCAGCCCCCAATGGACCTTAATGCTTTTACCAAACCAAACCGGGCAAGTTTCCCCTGCGGCGGAATCACACACCGTAATCACCACATCAGCTTGCCAGCTTTCATGGTCATGCCAGGATTGGCTGCATAAAGTGTCGGTAGAGATATTCGCCTCGGTTAAATACTGCAGCGATAGAGGATGCACTTCTCCTACAGGCTGGCTGCCAGCGGATTTCGCGATTAGCTGGCCATCACTACAGTGATTAGTAACGGCCTCTGCCAAAATACTGCGGCAACGGTTATGGGTACAAATAAATAATATTTTCATGGGAAGCTTGTCTTGGGGGTTTAGCAGCATTGCTGTTTGCGTTCAGGGCGGTCACCCATACAGCAAAGCAGCTTGTGAGGGTCTTTGGTATAGGCTGGGTTGTTATCAGCAGTGGCTTGAATCACTTCCCTGGCCCAGGCAGGCAGGGAAGGGCTGAGACTATAGAAAATCCACTGCCCTTCACGCCGGTCTTCCAATAATTCACACTCACGGAGTTGGGCCAGATGACGGGAAACCTTGGGTTGGCTGACTTGCAGTGCTTCGGTCAGTTCGCAGACGCAAAGTTCTTTTTCCAAATGTATCAATAAGATGGACTTTAGACGGGTATCGTCTGCAAGGCATTTATAGAAGGCTAATGGGTTCACAATACATATCCGAGAAATCATATATATGGTAATTTTTATATATGTTTTTCCGCATGTCAATTCTTTCCCTTCTATACTCCATCCAGCCCCCCGTCATTCCCGCGCAGGCGGGAATCCAGTGCTGTAGATTTCCGCTTTAGCGGAAATAACAGCATAAGCATGCAG
>JAAELM010000366.1 GCA_024226635.1 Oceanicoccus sp.
ATCTACAGTGCTGGGTTCCCGCCTTCGCGGGAATGACGGAGTGTGTTAGGGGTGTTTCTTTCCGGTGAGTCGTACCCATTCGTCCTGTAGCACGGGTTTATCCATATCAAACCACTGCTGATAGATCTCAAGTAGCCCTGCGGATTGGCTGGAGATAATGCCCGATAATGCCAGCAGGCCATTGCTGTCGGTCATCTTGCTAAGAATGGGGGATAGCTCGCCAAGAGGGCCGGCCAGGATATTGGCTAACATAATATCCGCTTGATAATCATTGGGTGCATCATCAGGAAGATAAACACTGATCTTGCTGCTGTCGATATTGTTGCGTTTGGCATTATCCAGAGTGGCGATTAATGCCTGTGGATCATTATCCACTGCAACCACTTCTTTAGCGCCTAGCAGAAGTGCGGCGATGCCAAGAATACCGGAGCCGCAGCCATAATCGACAACGGTTTTACCTGTTACATCACAGCCGTCTAACCATTCCAGACACAGGGCCGTTGTTGGGTGAGTGCCTGTCCCAAAGGCGAGGCCCGGGTCCAGCATCAGGTTAACGGCATCAGCCTCTGGCGGTGTTTTCCAGCTGGGGCAAATCCACAGGCGCTGGCCAAAGCGCATGGGGTGGAAGTTCTCCATCCACTCCCGTTCCCAGTCCCTGTCTTCGAGAATTTCCCAGCGATAAGTGGGCAGGTTTTGGCCGAAGCTGGCAGTGGCGATGACTGTGGCCTGGTCGGTATCGGTGTCAGCATTAAATAAGCCGGTGACACGGGTTTGATTCCATAGCGGTGTTTCACCCACCGCGGGTTCGAGTATCGGTTGGTCGGCACTGTCTTCCATGGTGACAGATACGGCGCCGGCTGCCAGCAAGGCATCTTCAATTGCTTCGGTGGTTTCGCGGGAGGTGTCGACTCTAAGTTGTAACCAGGACATAGTTGAAGCCAAGGTATAGCTGCTAAAAAATAAGGCGCTCAAAGAGCGCCTTGCGGTAGGCTTAAAGCCCGAGTTTCTTTTCCAGATAGTGGATATTGGTGCCACCTTCACGGAATGGACCGTCTCTCACCAGGTCTTGCTGTAAGGGAATATTGGTGCGAATACCGTCAATCACCATTTCATCCAGTGCACTGCGCATACGGTCCAGTGCGGTAATACGATCTTCACCCCAGGTAATCACTTTGGCGATCATTGAATCGTAATTCGGTGGCACGGAATAGCCACTATATAAATGCGAGTCCATACGAACACCCAGGCCGCCGGGTGGGTGATATATTTTCACAGTACCAGGGCAGGGCATAAAGGTTTTGGGATCTTCGGCATTGATACGGCATTCAAAAGCATGACCGCTAAGTTTGATATCTTCTTGCTTAACCGACAGTTTTTCACCGGAACAAACGCGAATCTGTTCTTTGATCAGGTCAAAGTTGGTGACCATTTCTGTAACGGGGTGCTCTACCTGAATACGGGTATTCATTTCGATAAAGTAGAAACCGCCATCTTCATATAAAAACTCAAAAGTACCGGCGCCGCGATAGCCGATTTCGATACAGGCGTTGACACAGGCCGTATAAACTTCTTGGCGGATATCTTCAGGGATTCCTGGAGCGGGTGCCTCTTCCAATACTTTTTGGTGGCGGCGTTGCAGTGAGCAATCGCGATCATAAAAGTGCACCGCATTGCCCTGGCCGTCACCCATCACCTGAATCTCAACGTGGCGTGGGTTTTCCAAAAACTTTTCCATATACACAGTGCCATCACCAAAGGCGGCAGCCGCTTCACCACGGGTTACGTGGATGGAGTTTAGTAGCGCCGCTTCACTTTGTACGGTACGCATGCCGCGACCACCACCACCGGCGGCGGCTTTGATAATGACCGGGTAGCCAATATCACGGGCAATTTGTAAACAGCGTTCTTTATTGTCGACGGGCAGCGGGCCGTTAGAACCGGGTACGGTAGGTACACCTGCTTTGCGCATCGCTTCAATCGCGGATACTTTGTCGCCCATCAGGCGAATGGTGTCAGCCGAAGGACCAATAAATGAAAAGCCACTTTTTTGTACCTGCTCGGCGAAGTCAGCATTCTCGGCAAGAAAACCATAGCCGGGGTGGATGCCCACCGCGTCGGTGACTTCCGCTGCACTAATAATGGCAGGAATATTTAAATAGCTGAGTGGTGAGGGGGCGGGGCCAATACAGACAGACTCGTCTGCCAGGCGCACATGCATTAAATCACGGTCAGCTTGTGAGTGAACCGCAACGGTTTTGATACCCATTTCCTTGCAGGCACGAAGAATGCGAAGTGCAATCTCGCCGCGGTTGGCAATAACTATTTTTTCCAACATGAATTTTTTCCAGCTTACGTTAAACGATAGTGACTAATGGCTGATCAAATTCAACCGGCTGGCCGTCTTCGGCCAAAATAGCTTCAACTACACCGGCTTTGTCGGCTTCAATTTGGTTCATCATCTTCATGGCTTCAACGATACAAATAACATCGCCCACCTTAACGTGCTGACCCACTTCAACAAATGCTGGTGAGCCTGGTGAGGCAGCTTGATAGTAAGTGCCAACCATGGGTGATTTGATGACGTGGCCTGAGGTTGCAGGTGCGGCCTCCGCAGCAGGGGCTGCTGCCGGGGCGGCGGCAGGTGCTGGTGCAGCAGCAACCGGAGCGGCAGCTGGCGCAGGCGCGGCATAAACCGGTGCAGCGGCGGCTGCGGCAGAGTTGCGGCTAATGCGCACAGACTCTTCGCCTTCTTTTATTTCGATTTCATCGATGTTCGATTCTTCGAGCAGCTCGATCAGTTTTTTTACTTTGCGTATATCCATGGTGGTTCTCTTAAAGTAGTCGTTAAATTAAATGCTTGTCATTCCCTCCCCCGACAAATGCACTCGGGGGCAGGCTTCGACGAAAATAACTATCGTCATTCCCGCGAAGGCGGGAATCCAGCCTGCATGCTTATGCTGTTATTTCCGCTAAAGCGGAAATCTACAGCGCTGGATCCCCGCCTTCGCGGGGATGACGTGCTGTTTTTGCACGTCAGTTTTCAACTTGGTTAATAGCCGCTTGCAGTGCCAATAAATAACCTTGGCTACCCAACCCGCAAATAACCCCTTCAGCAATATCCGAAAGATAGGAAAACTGCCTGAATTCTTCCCGTTTGTGCACATTGGAAATATGCACCTCTATAAAGGGGATATTGACTCCCAAAAGGGCGTCCCGCAGCGCAATGCTGGTATGCGTAAAAGCGCCGGGGTTAAAAATAATAAAATTAATACCTTCCTGGCGGGCATCGTGGATGCGCTCGATCAGCTCGTATTCCGCATTGCTTTGCATGGCCAGTAGATGGTGGCCGGCGGCTAAGGCGGCATCGGTAAGAGCGGTGTTGATATCGTCCAGGGTGTCGGAGCCATAAACTTCGGGTTCGCGACTGCCTAACAGGTTCAGATTAGGACCGTGTAGTACCAATATTGACGCCATGATGCTATTCCGATGTTAGGTGGTTGTTATTGTCTAGTGCGGGGATTCTGCCCTAAAAAGATATTCTAGTCCAATTTTTGTTGTTTTCAATGGAGATAAACACAATATCGCTGCATTTTGCTGCAAGATACCGGCAGTAAGCTTTTTGCGGCAAGCATGATAAGGGCAGAAGTCATCACGATGTCGTCACGTTAATAGGAGTTTTTGGCAAAAATCGCAAAAATACGTGAATGTGCTGTCATTTTCGTCTAAAAGTTGTTTTATTGTGGTTGAGTTGAAAATGTAGTGCTTTTGACAGGCTGAAGACGGGTTTTCCCTGTTTTCTGAAGATCGGAGCAGTATAAAAGAAGATGTGGTTATAACTTAGCGACTTGTAAGCTGATCGTCATTCAAGGCAATGGTATTCAAGGCTTGCATCACAATGTCCTTGCTCAGGATTTGCGGAAGTACAATGCCGGGTTGTTGTTTGTCCCCGGGGTAGGCCACATAGAGTGGAATGCCAGTGCGACCATACTCCTTTAGCAGTGCAGTAATCAGCGGGTCACGATTGGTCCAGTCTCCCTTCACATACGCAACCCCAGCGGCTTTTATCGCCTGTTTAATGTCATCGGTGCTAAGAGTGATCTCTTCGTTGGCCAGGCAGGTAATACACCAGTCAGCTGTAATATTCAGAAATACGGGGGTGCCCTGTGCCCTTAGCTCGGCCAGGGTTTGCGGGGAATAAGCGTGCCAGTCGTCACTATGGCGGGCCTTAGAGTCTGTTGGGTTCATTAACGGATTGGTCAATATCGCCATGGCCAGCGCGGCGCAGGCGGCGCTAACGATTCTCTGCCAGAGCTTTTCGCTCCACAGCCATAGCGCCAGCGTAATTAATACGCAGCCTATCAGCAGCAGGGCCATGCCGTTGACGCCGGCTTGCTTGCCTACCACCCAGCTCAGCCAAACCGCGGTGGCATAGAGCGGGAAGGCGAGTAATTGCTTGAGGTTTTCCATCCAGGCGCCCGGCTTGGGGATTTTATTCAACAGCCTGGGTGAGCAGCTTAAAATCAGTACCGGTAAAGCCATACCTACACCCAGTGCGGCAAACACCAGTAGCGCAATAGGGGGTGGCTGGGTTACGGCATAGCCTAGGGCCGTTCCCATAAAAGGTGCCGTACAGGGACTGGCGACCACCGTGGCTAATATGCCGGTAAAAAAACTGCCGTTATAGCCCGACTTTTGCGCCAGGCCTCCACCTGCATTCATCAGGCTGCTGCCTAATTCAATAAAACCGGAAAGACTTAAGCCCATTACAAAAAACAAATAAGCCAGTGCAGCAACAAACCAGGGTGACTGCAAATGAAAACCCCAGCCTATGGCCTCACCCGCTGCTTGCAGTGACACTAAAACCGCGGCCACCACCACAAAGCTGATAACTACACCGGCGGCATAAGCAAGACCGTGGGTAACTTGTGAATGGTTTTTATCGTTGGCAAATGCCAGCACTTTTAAGCTAAGCACCGGGAATACGCAGGGCATTAAATTTAAAATCACACCGCCCATCATTGCAAGCAATAACATATAGAGCAGGCTGCCTGACGCTGCTGGGTCTACTATAGCTACGATAGAAGGGTTTTGTGCTGTTTGGGTGCCAATAGAACTTATCTTGGTAACGCTAAGTTGTTGTGCATCGAGTTTAAAATATTCGGAATAAGGTGGGTAGCAAAGGCCTGCATCAGCGCAGCCCTGACTGGTAACCGTTAAGGTAAATTCACCCGTAGCAGGGATATTTTTTAAGCTGAGGTCCGCGTAGTTATAATAGACTTCAACACGGCCAAAATATTCATCGTCTTTTTCCAGCCCTGGCGGGATAAGCAGTTCGCTAGCAACCGTTGCTCCGTTGGCGCTAAGTGCAACCTGAAAACCGTGCCGGTATAAATAATAGGCATCGGCTATTTCCCAATACAGTCGCAATTCACCTGGCGCGTCAAACTCGGCGGTTAATTGATAGGCTTGCGCAACAGGAAGAAATTCGTCGTCCTCTACCATGCCCGCCGCCATGCCCGGTACGGGGGCGGCATTGGTGCTGGTACCAAAGGGTTCGGTATTGGCAAAGACACTGGCTGGCTGAAGCAGTAACAGAGTGCAAAATAGAGCAAAAAATACAGCGCGCATGGGGTTCCTGTTTAAGATGAATGGCTTATGCTGTGCCTGTGAGCAATAGCGAAGCTTGAACTAATAAGGCCGATAATCGTCGGTTCAGTTCCCTGGCTTCTGCTCGATCTAAGGGTAATTGTATCGCAAAAACTTTTATATGCCTTGAATTGGTTCATAATCAGGTTTTTCGGGGGCTGTTAACGGTGTTGCAGGTTGCATAATTGGATAAAGAGAGTTGTACAGCAGTGCTAAATAGAAGGGGGTTGTGGTACCTGATCCTTATCATATTGCCCCTGGTGGCCTGTGTTCAGGTGCCACCCAAGCCTGCAGCACCCGCGAAGCCAGTGGTGGATTTGGCGGCCCAGCGCGAGGCTGAGCGCCATCACCTGAGGGTGCTATTGGCCAATGCTGAAAAGGCCCTGGCCGCTGACCGCTTAATGGTGCCGGTTACGGATAATGCCTATAGCTGGTATCAGGATGTATTGGCCCTGGATGAATTAAACCCTGAGGCCCATTGGGGCATGAAGCAAATTACTGTCCGCTATTTACAGTTGGCAGAGCAGGCCTTTGTCAGTGGCCGGGTGGAAGAGGCTGAGCGGATGTTGCAGGGGGCAGAGAAAATTTCAGCTACGCCACCGCAGATAGCTACCCTGAGGGAGCGCTATCGCCAGCAGAGTTCGGATAACGAAGTTTATTTACCCGTAGCGGAACTGGCCAGACGTGGTGAAAAAATACAGCAGCGTTTGACTGACCTCGCCCAGCGGGCGAAAGAGTCCCGGTCGCGGTTATTAATTGTAGCGCGCAACGATGGGGAAGGACGTTGGATTTACCAGCAGATGCGTAGCGCCGTTGATGGCTATCGCCTGCGTGGCAATATTGAAGTGGGGCGGGTTCCCCGCATTGTGTTTATTGATTTATAAACACCTTGTATAAAAGCACTGGCCGCATAGGGTATAGTTATCGGCCTGGATCACTGTTTAACAGAGGTATTACATTGTCAGCAATTAATCGATACTTATTAACCACCATACTATTCTCATTATCCTGCTCTGCCCTGGCTGAGCTAACTATAAAAGAAGGCTATGTTCGCGGCTTGCCACCGGGCCAGCCAAATACTGCAGCCTTTATGCGCCTGGTGAATACCGCTGACCAGGATGTGGTCATTACCGGTGCCGCCTCCAATGGTGCCGAGCTTGCGGAAGTGCATAGCCACAAACATCACCATGGCATGATGAGTATGGAAAAAGTGGATCAGCTAACGGTGCCCGCTAATGGTGAGTTGGTATTGGCCCCTGGCAAGTATCATCTAATGCTGATTAATTTAACCAGGCCCCTCCGGGAGAGTGACGAAGTGCTGATTCGCTTATTCAATGATGAAGAGGAATTAACCCGTGCAACACTGCCAGTGCGCAGTGTGCTGAATGAGCGCTAACCCCGAACCTTTATAGGCGGCATTAACGAGGTGAGTATGGATTTTCAATCGATAAAAGAGCGGCTAGCCCAGTGGCGAGATAATAGCCTTGATGCCGGTGAAGGCCTGCTGCCCAGAACACTGGTGATTTTTTTGGCGGTCTATTTGGTGGCCGCTTTTTTTGTGGGCATCTACTGGTCACTGATGCCGGCAAACTTTTCCGTTAAAGATAATGCAGCAGCGATGGCCGATGCACAGGGCCAGCAGGTAGTTATTGGTTCCACAACGACCACGACCCTGATCCGTGTCACCTCTACTTTATTGGATAAGCCCGGCGGCTTTCTCAGTAATGATATTTTACCCCCCGGTTTATGGTTGGATAATATGCCCCACTGGGAATACGGCGTATTAATTCAATCCCGTGATTTAACCCGGGCGTTGCGAGAAAGTTTTAGTCGCTCCCAGTCCCAGTCAAAAGAAGATATTGATTTGGGCAAAGCCGAGCCCAGTTTAAATTTCTCCCGCGATAGCTGGGCCGTGCCTGCCAGCGAATCAGAATATCGCAGTGCTATAAAATATTTAAATAACTACCTTGCCCGCCTTGAAGACCAGGGCAATTCCCGCTCACAGTTTTATGCCCGCTCAGATAATTTACGTTACTGGTTAAAAATTGTTGAGTCACGTTTGGGTAGTTTGTCCCAGCGCTTAAGTGCCAGTGTTGGCCAGCGGCGTTTAAATACAGATTTGGCCGGTGACGCCATGGCGCGGCAATCAACCTATGCCCCCGGCGAGCTGGAAATTAAAACGCCATGGACAGAAATTGATGACGTCTTTTATGAGACGAGAGGGGCAGCCTGGGCGCTACTGCATTTTTTAAAAGCTATTGAAGTAGATTTTGCTGAAGTACTGGAAAATAAAAACGCCCTGGTTAGCTTGCAGCAAATTATCCGCGAGCTAGAGGCAACCCAGGAAACCGTTTATAGCCCAATGATATTAAATGGCAGTGGCTTTGGTATGTTGGCCAACCATTCGTTGGTGATGGCGTCTTATATTTCTCGCGCTAATGCAGCGATTATCGATTTGCGGGATTTATTATCCCAGGGTTAACCCTAATGCTAAAAATGAGGATCTGTTTGTGAATAAAGTTCTTTTGCTTGTTGTAGTGACGCTGTTAGCGGCATGTGCCTATAGTCCCCAGCAAATAACTGTTAGCCCCGTAATCAATACTGAAACCGAAAGCTATGGGGCTGGGCGTGGTTTGACCGTATCCGTTGAAGATGCCCGCAACAGTAAAGAATTAGGTAGCCGTGGTGGTGCCTATAAAGATACCAGCCTGATTACGATCGGTAATGACCTGGAAGAAGCTGTTAAACGTGCGGCCAAGGCAGAACTTGCCGTGCAAGGTTTTAATGTTAATACCACTGAGACGGAAACGCCGAATGTGAATATCATTATTAACACCTTGAAATATGATATGCCCATGCAAGCGGTGGGGAAAACTATTTATTTGGAAACGGTATTGCAGGTAGTGGCCACCGCAGGCAAAGAAACTTATACCGGTAATTACAAAACCAATTCCTCCAGGGAAACGGCACTGACACCCAGCATGGCCCAGAATGAAGAAATGGTAAACGATATACTGTCAAAAACCCTGCTGCGTTTATTTTCTGACCCGGAATTAAAAGCGTTTCTTAGCAATATCTAACCATGCAAGCATTGGCAAACGCCTCCGGTGAATGATCAGCGGGGGTTTATTCTCACACGGCAGTGGCGTGATACAAGGAATGGTACTGAATTAGAGTTTTGGCTATCGAGCAATCATGGTCCAGTGAAGTTGCTGGTGCCACAGCAAGAGTCGGTGTTCTTTATTGCTGTAGAGCAAGTGCCGGCAGCTCTTGAGATAGTAAAGTCATTTGCGGGTTTTACTGTTAAAGATGTTCCCCTCAAGAATTTTACGCTACAGCCTGTAAAAGCTTTTTACTTCAAATCCCAGCGCACTCTGCGCGAAGCAAAAACACGCCTGCTAGAGCAGGGGCTGTCTCCTCTGGAATCTGATATCAACCCCCATGACCGTTTCTTAATGGAGCGGTTTATCCGTGGCTCCCTAAAGTTTCGCGGTGAAGCTGCTGCTGGAAAGTTTCCGGTGGTCCACCAAGCGGAAATGACCAGCGATAATTATCAGCCCTTATTAAAAGTTATCTCGCTGGATATTGAAACAGCTATGCAAGGTATCAATCTGTACTCGATTGGTATTTATGCTGTAGCAGCCGGCAGTATGTACGAAAAAGTTTTTATGGTGGCGGATAAGCCTGTTGCAGACAATGTAGAAATATTTAATAACGAAAAGAGTTTAATTATAGGCTTTCTGATTTGGCTGGCAGACTATGATCCCGATATTATTATCGGCTGGAATGTGATTAATTTTGATATGTGGTATTTGGAAAAAGTCTGCGAAAAATACCAGCTGCCTTTCCGTTGTGGCCGTGGTGAGACCGGTAAAGAAGCTGCAGCCCACTGGCGCACCCTGGATGACGAAGGTGAACGTCGTGCAGTGTCCATTCCTGGCCGGGTAGTTCTTGATGGTATCGAATTATTAAAAGCTGCCTTCTACCGCTTTGAAAGCTTTGCCTTAAATAATGTGGCGAAAGAACTACTGGGTAATAGCAAGTTAATACAGGACAATGATCGCGGTGAAAAAATCACTGACCTTTTTTTGGAAAATAAACTGGCACTGGCAAAATATAACGTCCAGGATTGCAAGTTAGTCTGGGATATTTTTGAACATACCAAGCTGCTGGATTTCGCCATTGCACGTACCAAAATGACCGGTTTACCTTTGGAGCGTATCGGTGGTTCAGTGGCTTCTTTTGACTTTCGTTACTTGCCGCTATTGCATCGCAAAGGGTTTGTAGCGCCCAATAGCCATCTACTGGAAGATGCAGAACAAAGCCCCGGTGGTTTTGTAATGGAGTCACAACCCGGTATTTATGACTATGTCGCCATGCTGGATTTTAAAAGTCTATACCCCAGTATTATCAGAAGCTTTAAAATTGATCCGCTGGGAATGGTATTAGGCGAACACAAAGGGCTTGATCAATCAGAACTTGTTCCCGGCTTTAATGGTGCCTGGTTTTCAAAAACCAATAATATCTTGCCCGAGTTAATCGCCGAGTTATGGCAGTTACGCGATCAGGCCAAAGCGAATAGCGATGCGGCATTATCCCAAGCTATAAAAATTATTATGAACTCCTTTTATGGTGTGTTGGGTTCTGGTGGTTGCCGCTTTTTTGATTCGCGCCTGGCCAGTTCAATTACCAAACGCGGTCATCAAATTATCCAGCAAACGGCTGACTTTATAGAACAACAAGGCTGGCAAGTTATCTACGGCGATACCGATTCTGTATTTATTTGGTTTAAAGATGTTGAAGATGCTGATAGCGCAGCAAAAGTTGGTAAGGAGTTGGAAGAGAAGCTCAACCTATGGTGGGACCAGCGTTTACAAAAAGAATACGGCATTGAAAGTGCGTTAGAAATAGAATTTGAAACTCTCTACCAGCGTTTTCTAATGCCAACTATTAGAGGCTCAGATCAAGGTAGTAAAAAGCGTTACGCCGGTGTCGTGCTCAATAAAGGAAAAAAGGAATTAGTCTTTAAAGGCTTGGAAAATGTTCGTACCGATTGGACAAAAATTGCCCGTGACTTCCAATCAGAGCTTTATCGTCGAGTATTTTTAGATGAGCCATACCATGACTATATTAAATCGGTAGTACAGTCAGTTTTGGATGGCGATATTGATAATGAGTTAGTTTATAGAAAGCGCCTGCGCAGAAGGCTGGACGAATACCGGCGCAATGTACCACCCCATGTTCAAGCCGCCAGAAAAGCGGTAGAACAGGCCGGCGCCAAAATTCGCCGTGGCGATTGGATTGAATATGTAATCACTATCAATGGCGCCGAGCCAGTAGTCGCCCAGGGCTCGCTGATCGATTACCAGCATTATATTGATAAACAGTTGGCGCCCGCAGCTGATGGCATCTTATATTTTAAGGATGAGAGCCTTGCTGGTATTACCGATCAACAAATTGGTTTGTTTGAGTAATTCCCCATTAAAATCTAAAGGTGATATCAGCCCCCGCTGTTCTTGGCTCAGCATAAACGGCATTCGTTAATGCACCAGGGAAATGTAAGCCGTTCACGCGATACTCTTCGTCGGTCAGGTTTTTAACCCAGCCTCTGATTTCAAGCACATCTTTACTATTGCTGATAGGGATTTCTGTTAACGTAATATTGGCGTTATACAGCGTGTAACTATCCCCAGGCGCTGAAATATCCGGAAAGTAATTGTAATCACTGGTCGAAAATATATCGAAATGCGCCGAGAGTGTACCAAAACTTAAAGGTGCGAAGGTGTAATCCAGCGCGAGTGAACCCGAATGCCGGGGTGTTTGGCTTAAGACGAAAGACTGTAGTTCATTTCCCTGTAGTGGGTTAGGCTGCAAAGGCATATCGCCATCCAGATAGGTGTAGTTCAAAGTCACTGACAGACCTTTCGTAGCTATTGCGGTCAAGGTAAATTCGGCTCCTTCTACAGTGACATCATTTTCAGCGTTAATGGTTTCTACTACAGTGATATTGCTCGGATCGGCCACATCTATAAACATGCCCTCATAATCCGTACTAAATACTGACGTATTAAAACGAATACGCCTGTTCAGCCATTCCGACTTTAAACCGATTTCAGTGGTGCTGACTTCTTCCTCATCAAAGGGAGTTAAAGTGGCTGATCGAGAGTTGACGCCTCCTGCACGGTAGGCTGTGCTCCACTTAAAGTAAGTCGATAGGTCATCGAGCCACTGGTAGCTGATTGCAATTGAGGGGTTCAGTTGTTCTGAATCAATATCAAAATCGCCTGAACCATCTTCTACACGTCTGCCTGACTTTTCTTCTTTGGAATAACGAATACCTATATCGGTTTTGACTTTTTGCTGGAATGCATCGGGTGTCCAGGTCATTGTTCCGTAAAGGGCAGATACCGTAGTGTCCGCTAGAATGCGTCGATCTGGTGTCACAGAGTTAGTGGCGAGATAATCAAAATTGGTGGGCGGTATTATGGGTGTTAGTGGTATACCGGTAACAATACCAAATTGGTCCAGAGAGTATAGGCTTCTTATCGTTTCGTCAGTATCTTCGTCAAAATGAAAAATACCAACCGCCCAGTCAATAGCTTCTTTGGAGCCCGCGAGACGAAACTCCTGGGACCACTGTGATTGATATCTATCGACTTCTTCCACAAAGCCATTGAAATAGGCAGTACCCGCATAGTTATTGCGCGCTTCGTCATCTAAATCACGATAGGCACTAATTGATTTTAGGGAAATCGTGTCCGATATCGACCAGGAAACTACAGCGTTATGGCTTTCGTGTTCAGTAATAGAAGGATCAAGCGGTGTTACCGGGAAGCGTGTTTTGGACTGCCTGCCATCCTCCTCTTCTAAGGCTCCGCCAAAGTCTCTCTCTACCTGAAAGTAGTTTTGTGAAGCTTCTATTTTGGACTTATCGTAGGCATAACTAATGTTAAGTTGTTCATTAAGGTGCCAATCAAAACTTATCTTACCGCCCTGTTTTCGGTAAGCATTGTAATCTTCTTCATTAGGGGCTGTATTATCCACCCAGCCATCCCTTTCTGAGTAGACATAATCAACTTTAGTCCGAAGACCTGAGACTTCGGGTAAATTCAGATGTGTAACGCTGCGTTTTTCATCAAACCTGCCGATACCAAACGTTTGTTCCAGCCCCCATTTCCCAGTAGGTTTTTTTGAAGTGATACTGACAGCGCCGCCAGTTGCATTGCGACCAAACAGAGTACCTTGTGGGCCCTGTAAAACCTCGATGCGCTCTACATCGGCAAACTCTACAGCCAAACCCTGGGCGCGAGGCAAGTAAACTTCGTCGATATAAACTGCTACAGAGCCGTCCCTTGTTGCTTGTGCTGGGTCTCCCGGGCCATTGCCTCTAATAGCGAGTACTAAGGTTGTTGGTGTGTTGGTCCAGGGCATGACTTTGAGCGAGGAAATAGTCCCTGTAGCCAGATCAGACAGGCTATGGATGCGTTGAGTAGTAAGCTGCGCTGCTGATAAGACCGACATTGCGATGGGGGTCTCTTGTGCAGATTGCTCTCTACGTTGAGCAGTGACAATCACTTCTTCGAGCTGGTCGCCTTGCGTGATTGTTAAATGATCGGGGTCAGCATTACTGGCAGTTGTATATAGGCTTGCACCTAATAGCCCTGCCAAGAGGAAATATCTGGGCGATTGAAAAAAATTCATAAACTTTCTCCTTTTAAGTGTTACGACGGCATATCGATGTAAAAATACGCGATGTCGTTATTCCAAAATCATGGGTATTTTACTAACGTTGTGTGATGTCAGTGAATGAGACCAGGGTTTGGCCTGATTGTCAGAACAATCAATTTCTTGAAATTCTGCGAGTAAAGTTTCTATAGCAATCTGCCCTGCGGTACGAAGTAATTTCATACCTATACAATGGTGAGGGCCATAACCAAAGCCCAAGTGTGAGCGTGTATTTCTGTGAATATTAAAGAGATCAGGATTTTCGAATTGTTCGGGATCTCTGTTGGCCGAGGCAAGTAACAGGTAGGTAATGGCGCCGGCAGGAATGGTTGTGTTAGAGCGTTCAATAGCAGTCGTGGTTGTTCTAACCAGAATATGCTCAGAGTTATCAAAGCGAAGCGATTCTTCTATAAATGCGGGGATCAGCGTCTTGTCTCTATCAAGACGGGCCTTAACATGGGGGTAATTGGATAAATTGATATAGAGATGGCTCATAAAATTAACGGGCGTTGAACACAGCCCAAAAATAATAATCTCAAGGGTTGCGCAGGCTTGTTCCAGGGTTTGCTTATTCTCTTTTATGTTTCTTTGCAATAATTGCTGAAGTTGAGTTCGGGGTTTTTTCGTAGAGGTTGCAGCTTTTAGTAAGACCTCCTGAAAGCACTCATAGGTGTTATCCAAATGTACGAGAAAGCCTTCACTGGGTTGTTCGGGTAAATGCATAAAAAGGGTAATCCAGTTGTATGCGTACTGGATATCCTTGTCATCCAGCCCTGTCAGAAGTTGGGCGATTTTGCCGAAATAGGGATGACTGAAATCAGACAGCAGCTCTGGCGCCGGGTTTTCTTTCATAGCGGCAATCAGCAAGCTGGCTTCCTGCTGCATTGTTGGTTTTAACTCATCGATCACCTTATCGAAAAACAGGCGAGGGAGGATCGAACGATGATAATTATGGATAGGTGGATCTTCCGCTAAGATATACTTTGGTAAATAATGTCTTTTAAGCCATTCGGGTTGAAGTATCTGTGTATTACCTTCTGAAGAGAAAATATCATGTCGCTGCAAGGCAAATTTTACGTCTTCATAGCGGCTTATTAACCAAATCCCCCCAGGTACTATTTCACAGACAGGATGGCTTTCTCTGATCTGTTTGTAATAAAGAAAAGGGTCGGCTGAATACTCCTTGGTGAATAAGTTGAACAGACTATCAGACATTGCTCTCCTTGTGCACCATCGATTAAATAAGCTTCAATTGAGTGCTGGCTATATAGATGGCGTTATTGACAGAAACAGCATTTAACGCTGCCACTGCGGCGCTACAATGCTTTTCTATGGTACTGGTGGAAATGCCAAGGAACCTGGCCGCATCCTTTTGTGATGTCGAGTGTTTGGCCAAGACTCTTAGTACATCTATTTGCCGTGAGGTCAACACTTCTTTTTTATCATAAGGACTAAAAAAGCTTGAGGGTAGAGTTTCTTGAAACCGGGAAATGGTGGTGGTCAATAAACTTAGCTCGCTTTCAACTTGTTTCACTTTCTCAACAAGAGCCTCGGAGGAGGTGCCAGTACTATAAACAGAAAGCACCATCTTTTTATTGGAGTCTTTTATTGTTGAAGGGATAGAATATGTGTTGTTAATTCCAACGCTACCTAATAAACGTTCAACTTGGCTAGCTTGTTTCTTAGCACCTATATCGAATGGCAGTTCGGCCAGTAGCCTGAAGGCGTCAGATTGAAAAATGGGCTTTCCGTTATTGTTGATATAATCGGTAATAATATCGTTTTGATCAAGACCTTCAGTTTCATACCTTATAAAGACTTCTTCCGGGATGGTTGTTAATAGGGTCTCTATCTCCGTATTATTGCATTTAATAATATCAAACCCATCGAATCCGAGACCTTCTAATGTATGAAGTATTCTTTTATGAAGAGTAGAAGCGTTTCTAATTCCATGGAGGTTTTTGTCTATGATTTGTGTGAAGTGTTTATTCATAATGTCTATCCGTAAACCCTTGGTCCTGATAATAAACAGCCGTTAAATACCTACGCCTTGTAACTGTGTGGGTATTATCGTCAAAGAGGATAAAAATTCAACTAAATAGCATGATTGTACTATTTTTTTGGTTTAGATTGTTAAGCTGGCAATGGTTTTGATGAGTAATTAATTGATATTTTTATTTTTTAGTGCAGGCCTTTTTCCAGAGAAAGTGATTGTTCGACAATATTAATTAATGTCATTGATTGACAATAAAGACGAATAAAATTGACAAAAATGACACCTTTAAAAAGGTTTATTGTTCTTAGGTGTAGTGATGGCAAGGGTTTTAGCAATTATTAAAAAATAGAAAAATACAAAGGATTCATCTTACTGAATAGGAGTGGGGCACTAAAAGGCCTGGTGATTCCCCGCTTAAGTTGCTTGATATTATCAATCAGAATGGGCTGCCGGCTGTGGCCAAGGAGTTTGATACACAGGATTCCTTGGGGATGGTAGGTTAGATAGCTAACGATTGCCCACAACAAAAGCCACTGGCCCAGGCCCACTGAAAATTAAAACCACCGAGTTGGCCGGTTACATCTAAAACCTCACCAATAAAATACAGCCCCGGAACTTTTTTGGTTTCAAAGGTCTTTGAGCTTATTTCATCGGTATCTACACCGCCACAGGTGACTTCTGCTTTTTTATATCCCTCGGTACCGCTGGGAATAAATTGCCAGTGTTGAATCAGCCTGGCAATTTCTTGCAGCTGGCTATGTTTGTAACTATGTAAAGGTTTTTGTAGGTCAATATTGTCACAAAGGCATTGCAATACGCTGAGTGGTAGCCAGGTTTGCAAAATGGTATGTAAATGTTTATTGGGCTGTGTTTGTTGTGTGTCCTTGAGTATTGAGGCCATATCAACATCAGGTATGCAGCGCACGGTGACCTTATCGCCCGGCTTCCAGTATGAGCTAATCTGCAAAACCGCTGGGCCGCTTAGGCCTTTGTGGGTAAAAAGAATATTTTCACGAAAGTGGACATTATTCACTTCGATATCAGTATCAATGCTGATGCCTGATAAACCCTGAAACTGTTTTTTTTCTGCGCCATCAAAAGTAAAAGGTACCAGACCGGGATAAGTATGAGTCACCTTAAGACCAAATTTCTTGGCCAGACGATGACCGAAGTCAGTGGCGCCCATGGTTGGAAAAGACATGGCGCCAGTGGCAATGACCAGAGCGTGGCACTGATAGCTGGTAGTCGTGTTGGTAATAATAAATTGATCATTGATTTTATCGACTGAATCAACTGAGTAATTCAATACAATATTAACGCCCACTTCCTCACACCGATCTAACAACATTGCTAAAACAGCCTGGCTTTTGTTATCGCTAAATAATTGCCCAAGCTTTTTCTCATGCCAGGGCAGGCTGGCTTTATCTACTTCCGCAATAAAATCCCATGGGGTATAGCGGTTAAGCGCTGACTTGCAAAAATGAGGGTTGTTACTGAGATAATTGCCCGGCTCGGTATACATATTGGTAAAGTTACAACGGCCGCCACCGCTGATCAGGATTTTTTTACCCGCTTTATTAGCATGATCTAACAGGTAGACCTGCTTGCCTTGCTCGGCAGCAGAAATTGCGCACATTAGGCCTGCAGCACCGGCGCCAATAATGACTGCATCTGTCTGGATTGGATTCATTGGATTTTTTCATGGTCTGTAAAGGGCGGAATATTAACATCACAAAGTACCCATACAAAGCCCCCATGCAAAGCAATAAATCTCATGTATTAGCCAATTTGTGTGCTGATAGTGGTGGTGTAATCCAAAGCCTGCAATATTTGGCTGTCATTTTTGTTAAAAAAAAATGTCATTTTTGCTATTTATTTCTGTGGTGCTATTGGTTGGTGCCCGGTCATTATTGGGCTTGTGGCAGTGGTTTAGCCGTAGAAAGGCGTTATCCTCGCTCAAAATATCATGAATTCCAAAAGCATAGTATAAATAACAGCTTTTCGAATATGTTGTTTTCTGTTGTTATAGCTAAGGGGTGATATTTATGTAGCGTGGCAACCTTTTTATTCCCCGGGAGGATGTCAAAAGTGTTAAATAAATTTGTCGTTTTTGCTCTGGATTGCAGTCGATCATTGTTTCATTATTGAATGCGAAAAATATAGTGTCTGGATAATAGTTAATAATATGCCATGTCTGGGCTAACTCGAAACTTATTCAAGAAGCCAGATCTATGAAAAAGACGAAATTTCGTTCTGTGAAGCTCCTTTCTGCAAACCAGTTCCTTCTATTCACCTGTACAGTCATCATGCTTTCTATTCCATTTTCTTCAGGTGCAGAGGCAATTTCCGATACACCAAATGGCCAGAAGACCGTAGTGAAGTTTATGGAAAGTCTCGCCCGTTATGTCACCTGGCCGGGTAGTAGTTTTGATGGTGCGGACAGTCCCTATAAATATTGTTTGATGGGTGAAGCAGCGATATCGGGTCTGCTGTCAGAAAAGCTGGGTGCGAAAAAGGTCAAAAAGCGTGGCTTTGAAATTAAGCAACTTGCTTTGGATGATATTGAACAGGGTAAAAGCTGTCATTTAGTTTTTATCGCAGCTACTGATGTGCCGACCCTCAGGAACACGATTTCCGCCTTGTCGGATTCGGCGGTATTAACTACCGGTGATTTTAAGCAGTTTGCTGGTCATGGCGGCATGGTTGGTTTTGTTGGCGTTGGTGGCAAGGGTTCGCTGCAGATTAATAAGAAGCGTTTGGAAGCCAGCGGCCTTAAGGCAAGTTCTAAATTGTACAGAGTCAGTACATTGTAAATTCACCTGTGTAGTACCTGTGTAGTACCTGAGTAGTACCCGTCATAATTCCTGCCATAGAGGTTGCTATATGAGCTTGTCGCTAAAATGGAAAATCATATTAGGTATTACATTTACCAGTATTTCATCAGTACTGATTGCTGTGGGTGTTATTGTCGACATTGAGAAGGGCCGAATACAGGATAAGATTGTTACCGAGGCTTTAACGATTTCCAGGATTACCGGCGGCAATACCACCGGCGCACTGGATTTTTCCGATGTGGAGTCAGCCCATGAGGCCTTGCTCCCGCTGGTTGCCAACCCTCATATCCATGAGGTGGTTATCTATGATGATAGCAATAGCCCCTTTGTTTGGTATCGCTGGTCGGGGGTTGAAGAAGAAGCGCCGGAGCTGGGCGCAGCTGAGGATCTTCCTTCTTCTATACCTGTTAAGCCCAAAGCGGCGCAAACCATTCTTTCTGATTCCTCTCTGGAAATCTATGAGCCTATTATCAGTGAGGATGAGCCTGTTGGCATGATTTATATGAATATTGATTTGGATGAGGTCTCAGACGCCACCACTAATCTTTATTCGATAGCCACCTTTTTGGGCTGTGGTATAACGCTAATGTCAGTTATTCTCGCGCTGCTTATTCAGCGAGCTATTACCCAGCCCATTAATGATGTAGTGGTCGCGCTTAAAGATATTGCCCAGGGCGAAGGTGATTTAACCCGGCGTCTGACGGTAAAGAGTAAGGATGAGTTAGGTGAGTTGGCCTACTGGTTTAATAGCTTCGTTGAGAAAATAAGAACTGTTGTGGTGCAGTTTCGAGAAAACTCTAACGATCTTTCCGCTGCCGCCAGTGAGCTGAAGTTACATTCAGGCAATACCAATGAATCGATTTTGGTACAGGAGCGGGAGCTTGAGCAAATAGCAGCTGCGGTTAATCAAATGTCTTCTACAGTGATGGAGGTCGAGCGTAATATTGCCACATCCACTGGCGATACTGAAGAAGCGGATAACCAGGCTAACATTGGTAATAAGGTAGTTATGGAAACCATGGGGTCAATCTCCTCACTGGCCAGTGATATAGAAAATGCCTCCAATGTGATTAGCGAGTTACAGCGTAATAGTGAAAGTATTGGCACAGTACTGGATGTGATTCGCGGCGTTGCCGACCAGACAAATTTACTGGCACTGAATGCGGCTATTGAGGCGGCCAGGGCCGGTGAGCAGGGGCGGGGTTTTGCTGTTGTTGCCGACGAGGTAAGAACTCTGGCTCAGCGCACCCAGCAGTCCACGGAAGAAATTCAGGATATGATCCAGAAGCTGCAGGTGGGTGCCAAGAATGCTGTTGAAGTGATGGACAAAGGCAGAAACCAGGCCCATAGCAGTGTCAAGATTGCCGAGCAGGCCAACGAGTCGCTGGGTGCCATTACCAATGCCATGGCTGTTATTAAGTCTATGTCCTATCAAATTTCCGGCGCCTCCGCTGAACAGAGTAATGTGGTTGAGGAAATCACCAAAAATATTACTAATATTTCCCAGGTGGCTGTGAATACTTCAGAAAACTCTAAAGAGATGAACCAAAAATCCAGTCAGCTCGATCAGTTGTCAACGGATATGTTGCAGTTAGTCAGCCAGTTTAAATTGTAATCTTGTTGGCCATTCCCTCTCTAGCGGAAATGGCAGGTTAATTTATTGGGTGCAGATTATTTAATATCGAAAATTGTGCATTTTTTTGTTATTTTTTTTACCTTTTTGACGTCCATTTACGGCTTTTTTGCTGTCAAAAATGTTAAAAAATAAAGTATTTTTTGCTCTGGGTTTTTGCTTTTCTCCTTGAGACTATAGTGGTGTTGCAGCCGATAAGGCTTTTGGTTTTGTTGGTTGCAATCGTTTGTTTCCAGGTCCCCGATATTCTCGGGGTTTGCGTAGCGGCAGGTTGTTTTTAACAAGATCGAATAGAGATTCTCTTAGGGGATTGCCGCTGCGTCTTTTTTTCTTCCTTCCTTCTCTCTCTAATACTCTGCTGTCTGTGCTAAGATTGCCGGTTTACAGATTCTGAACCTGCTACTTCTATGCTACGACTGAACGACCTAAAGCTCCCTCTGAACCATTCTGATCAGGATTTAACTGACGCTGTTGCCCGTGTGTTAGAGGTTGCTGTGGATGATGTACAGCAACTGTCAGTATTTAAGCGCAGTTACGACGCTCGCAAGAAGTCGAATATCCTGCTGATCTATCAACTGGACGTGACCCTTAAATCCTTATTGGAAGAGCGCTTGTTAGAGCGTTTTTCACAACAGCTCAACCTGCGTAAAAGCCCCAACAGCAGCTACCATTTAATAGCTCGGGCAGAGCCCGGGTTTCCCGCAAACAATCAGCAACGCCCCATTATTATTGGCTTTGGCCCCTGTGGCATTTTGGCAGCTTTGCTGCTGGCACAGATGGGTCTCAAACCAATTGTGTTAGAGCGTGGCCAGGATGTCAGGCAGCGTACTCAGGATACCTGGGGATTGTGGCGCCAGCGCAAGTTAAATACAGAGTCTAATGTACAGTTTGGTGAGGGTGGGGCGGGTACCTTTTCTGATGGCAAATTATATAGTCAGGTAAAAGATAAACGTTTTTTGGGTCGCAAGGTTTTAACCGAGTTTGTTAAAGCCGGGGCGCCGGAAGAAATTATGTTTGTCAGCAAGCCCCATATTGGCACCTTTAAGTTAGTTAAAATGGTGGAAAATATTCGCGCTGAGATTGTACGCCTGGGTGGTGAGGTTCGCTTTGACCAGAAAGTTGAGCAGTTACACCGTGAAGGCAGTACGCAGAAAGGTAAGCAGGGGCAGGTGACCGGCCTGACATTGAGTAGCGGTGAACAGCTAAGCAGCCAACATATTGTACTGGCCATTGGCCATAGTGCCCGAGATACTTTCCAAATGCTGCTGGATCAGGGCGTCTATATAGAACCAAAACCTTTTTCTATCGGCTTTCGTATTGAGCATCCACAGTCGGTTATCGATACTGCGCGCTTTGGTGATAATGCGGGGCATCCGATTTTAGGGGCGGCGGATTATAAGTTAGTCCACCACTGTAAAAATAAACGCAGTGTGTACAGTTTTTGTATGTGTCCTGGCGGCACTGTCGTAGCAGCTACTTCAGAGGCGGGACGGGTGGTAACCAATGGCATGTCACAATATTCTCGCAATGAACGAAATGCAAATTCTGCGATTGTGGTGGGCATTGAGCCGGAACAGGATTATCCCGGTCATGCTTTGGCAGGTATTGATTTGCAGCGTGAGCTTGAACGGTTGGCTTTTGAGTTGGGTGGTGAAAATTATAATGCGCCGGCCCAGTTACTAGGTGATTTTCTTCGCAACAAACCCTCTACCGAACTCGCATCGGTAACGCCATCCTATCAGCCGGGTGTGACGTTGGGTGATTTATCCAAAGCTTTGCCTGCCTTTGCTATTACCGCCCTGCGTGAGGCTATCCCCGTATTTGATAAAAAGATTAACGGCTTTGCCATGGATGATGCCGTACTTACCGGGATAGAGACCAGAACATCGTCCCCGATATGTATAAAGCGCGATAAGGATTTTCAAAACCTGAATACCAAAGGCTTATATCCTGCAGGGGAGGGAGCTGGTTATGCCGGCGGTATCTTGTCGGCGGGTATTGACGGGATTAAAGTAGCGGAAGCGGTGGCGCTGAGTATTTTGGGTGAGCAATAGCTCATCACTGTATTGAGTATCTGAACCCCACCATAATGTTAAGTGCGGGTTCTTTTCTGCCTTCGTAAGAGCCCAGGTTGCCACTAATATAATTATCCCGGTCAAATAAATTTTTAACGCTGAAATACACTGTGTTGTTATCGCTGCGGTCACCCATGTAATAGGTGGCTACAAAGTCCGTGCGAACATAAGAGCTTATGCTTTTGCCTTCTTCTACATTAATGCCGTCACTATTATCCAGGGTTTTTGCGCTATAGCGATGGGTGTTATAGATAGAAAAATCAAGCGGCCATTGCCTGGCTGAATACTCGATACCATAGTTGATCAGCCAGTCGGGAAAGCCTTCATAAAAAGAGGAATCTTTTTTTGGCTCTTTGACATAAGAGTCCACATAGCTTACTGAGCCATAGTATGAAAACTGCCCGCGCTTATATTTAGACTCCACTTCAGCCCCCCAGGATTCGGACTCTTCACTGTTTATATACTGAAGGGGGACGGTCTGGGAAAAGTTGATCGCATCTTCGAACACACTAAAGAAAATAGTTGAGTTAAGGGAGAATTGTTTGTTCTGGTAAATATGAATCAGTTCGTAAGTATCATTGTTTTCGGGTCTGAGCTCTTTACCGCCACCGATAACACTGCCAGTTAAACCAGAAATCTCCTGAATATTGGGTGCGCGAAATGAGTTGCCATAGAGCGCTTTAAAAGTATTGCTGCCATCGTAGTAATAGTTAAAACCCAGTCTCGGGCTGAAGTGGTCTTTATCAATATCACTAAAGGTGTCATAACGACCGCCAATAAGTATTTTGGCCTTACCTTCAGCAAAGATATAGTCAGCATTAAACAACGCGGATTTAACCGTACGGGTATTATTGCCATAACTGGCGGGCTGGCCAAAACTGCCCTGGTCACCAGTTTCAATGTCTTCATAGGTTAATCCGGCAACCAATTTAAAGTCTTCTTTATTGTTATAGAGATATTTAATATCCCCGCCGCTGCGTATTTCTTGCTGGTCAATATTAACACTGCCACCATCGCCAATCGCTCCGGCTTCAAGACCATAGTCGGCATAGCTTTCTGATTCCCAGTGGTAGGCTTTGAAAATAACTTCGCCATGATTGCTAACGGTTTGGTTATGGGTGAGTGAAAATAAGTTCATATCGATATGGCGGTCAACCTGGTTGCCATCACTGGTAACAGGTACAAAGTTAAAGCCAAAACCGCCACTGCGGGAGTTAAGGTGATGGCTATAGACCATTAGCCTGGTGTTATCGATACTCAGCTTGGCAATGATGGAATTGGCGTTACGATGGTTTTCCAGCTCTTCACTGCCAACTTGACCACTCAAATCCAGATAGTCATATTCGCGCGCTTCGTCATCGACACCCTGGGCGACAATATTAATAGAAGCCCGGACTTTTTCTCCAAAACCCTGTGAATGCTTGAAGGTGGCGCCATAATCTCCAAAGTTGCCATACTCAAGTCCATATTCACTGATATCTTTATCACTGTCCCAGGTTTTCAGAGACATAAGTCCACTAAAGGCATCCGAGCCATATAATGTAGACCCCGGGCCTTTGATGACTTCTATTTGGTCGTAGGAGTCTAATAGCCCAACCCGCTGGGTGGCGGAGGAAAAGGTGTAACTATTAAGGGGGACATTATCTACCAGTATTAATACCCCGGTATAGCTGGTGGCTGTTTGATAACCACGGATCACGACATTTTCGAGGTCGGAGTGAACGTTTTGGTGAATGCCCGGAATATGTGACACGGCTTGGGTGACGCTCTTGGAGCCACGCTTTCTCCATTCATCCCTGGTAACCAAAGATACCGTTGAGCCTACATCTTCAATTTTTTCTTTAAAAAATGAGCCCACCTCTATTTCAGTACTCAACAGTTGTTGCAGGCTGAGGTCATAAAAGTCTTCACTATTATTGCTATGTGCAGCCTGTAAGGAGCTTAGCGGTAAGCATGCAGTTAAGAATGCAATGGCGGCTTTAGCTTTGGGCCGGGGGAGGTTAGGTAGGTCAGGCATTAGCAGTACTGTGCTCTTTTTATACTTGAGTAAGGCTAGATTAAGTATAGGAATAATTGGCGTAAACGCAAAAGACAGTTGGCCGATGGTTTACCGACTATACTTAGCTCGTCGCCTGTAACTAACAAGAGTGATTGCTATGTGGTGGAAATACAAGAGAGCAGCCCGGGACTGGCAAGCTAAAGCTGAGTCCCTTGATACCGAGTTACAGGCGTTAACGGAGGAGCATGATGCGCTAAAGCGACAGTTTGAAGAGGCAGAATTCAGCCGTCAGGCGGAGACAGAAATTAACATTGCCTACAAGGAAATACAGGCCTTGTGGCTTAGTAGCGGCTCCGCTTTAAAGGAAGTGCGCGAAGGTATCGCAGTGTCTGCCCGGCAGTTAAATGATGAGCGCTGCAAGACCAAAGAAACCTCATCAGTGTTTAATAACAGCAGTGTTGCGATTGGTAATATTCGTGAAGAAGTCGCCGGTATTGACGAAAAGGCATCCCGCAGTTGTGAAAATATTGATCGCTTAAAATCCCTGTCTGAAGATATCGTTAAGTTTGTCGAAGTCATTAATAATATTTCTGAGCAAACCAATTTGTTAGCCTTGAATGCGGCCATTGAGGCTGCCCGTGCAGGAGAGCAGGGCAGGGGCTTTGCGGTGGTGGCTGATGAGGTGAGAACCCTGGCGCAGCGTGCCAGTGAGGCCGCATCGGAGATTGGTTCTTTAGTCGATAGTATTGGCACTGAAACCATCAGCACCGACCAACAAATTCGCGATGTGTCTGATGACTGTCGGCTGGTGGCAGAATCCACAGAAAATATTTTAACCACGGTCAATTCAGCGCTGGAACTGGCAAGGCATATGCAGTCGGTGATCAGCAGTTCGGCCAGTGGTGGTTTGGTGCAGGCGGTTAAGACGGAGGTCATCGCCTGGAAGCTGGATGTCTACCGGGTTGTGTTGGGTCTGTCGGAACAATCTATTGATCAGCTATCTGATTATAGCGGTAGCTACCTCTGGCAATGGTTACAAAAGGAGGGCGCTGAGCTAAGTTCGCACCTGCCCAGTTTTGGCTCTCTGGAGCATCCATTTTTAGAGGTAAACCGCTTGGGTATTGAGGCACTTAACTACAAGGCCCTTGATGACCAGGAGACAGCTCTGCGCGCTTTGCAAAATATGGAAAATGCCAGCGGTGAATTAATGACCGTGCTTTCCCACCTTGAGGGCGAACTCAACAAGTTATAGAGGGGGCTGCCTTTTAGGGGCTCCTCCCCCAATTTCTGCCTCTCCCCCCTTAAATTTATACAAGGCTATAGCGTCAGACGCCTAAATCTGTTAGGTTTGTCGGTTTCCAAATGCCCGCTTATGGCGGTGGTAAACAGGTGGAATCACGGATAAGATCGGCTGATAGAGCGGTCAGTGTAGAAGGGACATAGGGTCATTTTGGTGGTGGTACACGTATATCTGGTAGCTACAGATAACTACAGATAGCTACAGATAGCTACAGACAGCCCTATGAATCAGTTATTTATAAGTAGCTGGTAACAATAGCCAGCAAATAGTGAGACTTAGCAATGCCCAAGAAAAAAGCAGCTCCGGCAAGCAACTTTAAAAACTTTACTCCTTACCAAGCCAAGAAGAATGAGGAGTATATGAATGAGAAACAGCGCGAGCACTTCCGCCAGATTTTGCTGGCCTGGAAGTCAGAGCTGATGGAAGAAGTTGACCGCACGGTAACTCATATGAAGGATGAAGCGGCTAACTTCCCTGATCCTGCTGACCGCGCGACTCAAGAAGAAGAGTTCAGCCTCGAGCTTCGTACCCGTGATCGCGAGCGTAAGTTGATCAAGAAAATTGACGGCACGATTAATTTGATCGACGCTGATGATTATGGCTTTTGTGAAACCTGTGGTGTTGAGATCGGTATCCAGCGCCTGGAAGCTCGTCCTACAGCTACCCAGTGTATTGATTGTAAAACACTGGATGAAATCAAAGAAAAACAGCAGCTGGGTTAAGTCCTGCTGCTAACGTAATAACGGGAGAGTCCATTACTGGGCTCTCCCGTTTCTTTTTGTGTGACGGTAATGTTTATGTCCCGCTATATCGGCCGCTTTGCTCCTTCGCCCACCGGCCTGTTACATATAGGTTCATTGATTGCTGCCCTTGCCAGCTATTTGCATGCCAGGGCGAGTCAGGGTCAATGGCTCGTTAGAATGGAAGACCTGGACCCTCCCCGTGAAATGCCCGGGGCGGCATCTGCTATTTTGCAAAGCCTGGAAGATCACGGTTTAACGTGGGATGGTGAAGTGCTGTGGCAAAGTCAGCGGCACGATGCCTACCGGCAGGTGATTAATGATTTATTGCTAGCCAATAAAGCCTTTTATTGCACTTGTTCTCGCAGTGACCTTCAAGGCAGTAACGGTGTTTACCAAGGTCAATGCAGGGGGTGTGTGACTCCACCACGGGATCATGATTTTGCCTTGCGTTTACAGGTCGAGGATAAGGCCGTCGCTTTTGATGATGAGATTCAGGGGCGCTTTTCCCAACAGCTAGAGCGCGAAGTCGGGGATGTGGTATTGCAGCGCAAAGATGGTTTTTTTGCCTATCAATTAGCAGTAGTGGTTGATGACGCTTATCAGGGTGTAAGCCATGTGGTGCGCGGTTCGGATTTACTGGACTCAACGCCAAGGCAAATTTATTTACAGCAGGTGATGGCTTATACCACACCCGATTATCTGCATTTTCCGGTGATCACCAATGAGCAGGGCGACAAGCTAAGTAAGCAGACCTTTGCGGCGCCGCTTGATAGCCGGGAAGCGTGCAAGAATTTATGTGTGGCACTGGCGTTTTTAAAACAGGCATTGCCTCCAGAAGAATTATGCCAGCAGGTTAATCATATTGTGGCGTGGGCTGTAGAGCATTGGTCGGTTGATGATATTCCGGGAGTGCTGGGCCTTCCGCAGTCCGTCATTCCCGCGAAGGCGGGAATCCAGTGCTGTCAATTTCCGCTTTAGCGGAAATAACAGCATAAGCACGCAGGCTGGATTCCCGCCTTCGCGGGAATGACGATCTTTTTGCAACTTCCTATTCCCTTGCGTACTATCCCGTTATTTCCATCCACAGCCTTAGAGTCTTAAGCAATCATGCATATTAGCCCTAGCTTATTATTATTACTGCTGGTTATTTTTGTGTTCTCCCCATCGATTCAAGAGTGGGTAACGCAAGGGGGAACTGCTTGGTATCGCCCCTATCAATTATGGTTAATCACCATTGTATTTGTCTGGTGGAGCATCCGCCGTTACGAGCGCCGTCAAAACGCCATTAACGAAAAGGAAAAGTCCTCCAATGAGCTTTGAGTTATCCCAGTTATTCCTGATTGGCCTCGGATACTTACTGCTGCTCTTTGGTATTGCCCATATTGCAGATCGCGGCTTGATTCCTGAACAGCTCATTCGTCATCCCTTAACCTATGTGTTATCGCTGGGCGTGTTTGCCAGTGCCTGGGCTGTCTACGGTGTGGTGGGCTTGGCCCATGAATATGGCTATGGTTTTCTTTCTTATTATTTGGGTGTGGCCGGCACGTTTATTTTTGCGCCGCTATTGCTGTTACCCATCTTGCGTATTGCCAGAACCTACTTACATAGCTCCCTGGCTGATGTGCTCACTTTTCGCTACCGTACCCAGTGGGCAGGGTCATTAATTACCTTGTGTACGGTGTTGGCGGTCTGGCCATTATTGGCATTACAAATACAGGCGGTAACCGATAGCCTGCATATCCTCACCACAATCAGCTCCAATGGCGAAGAACTGTTTACTCAGGAAACCCGGCACAATATGCTGGCGTTTGTTTTTTGTCTGGCTATTTGTCTTTTTGCCATCTCGTTTGGTTCCAGACACCTGACCGCCCATGAACGTCATAATGGTTTAGTGGCAGCCATTGCTTTTGAATCAGTGATTAAATTAATCGCTATGTTGGTGGTTGGTGTTGCTGCGGTGTACCAGGTGTTTGGTGGTTTTGAAGGAATGGACCGGTGGCTGACGGCTAACCCGCAAATTGTTTCATTGCTTAACTTTCCAATGCGTGAGGATTCTTCCCGTGCGCTTTTGCTGATTTTTTTCTCAGCTGCTGTGGTCATGCCACATTTATTTCATATGATTTTTGCCGAAAACCCCAACGTCAAAGCTATGCAGATAGCTAGCTGGGGGGTGCCCTTATTTTTAATGCTAATGAGTTTGCCGGTGCTGCCCATTTTATGGGCCGGTTTTAAATTGGAAACCGTGATTCCGCCGGAATACTTTACCTTGGCTATCGGTGTTGAATTGGAGTCATCCGCTTTGGCAATCCTGGTTTATATCGGTGGGCTGTCAGCTGCCAGTGGCGCGATGATAGTCACCACCCTGGCACTGGCCTCTATGTGTTTAAAGCACCTGATTTTACCGGTTTACCGTCCCAGCACAGACCGCGATATCTACCGCTGGTTATTATGGATACGCCGCATACTGATCGTATTGATTATTTTAACGGGCTATGGCTTTTACCGTTTTATTGCCGGGCGTGAAGCTTTGTCCAGTCTCGGTTTGGCGGCGTTTATTGCCACCTTGCAATTTTTCCCTGGCGTCCTGGCCGCACTCTATTGGCAGGGGGCTAATCGCAATGGGTTTATCGCCGGTTTGATTACCGGTTTCGTGATTTGGTTTGTAACCTTGCTGCTACCCATTATCACCACCTTTGATCCTGCCTTTATTGGTAAATTATATTTCAACCTGGTCTATGACGACCTATGGACTGCCGCCACCATTGTTTCCCTGGGTATGAATATGCTGGTGTTCGTTGTGGTATCGCTACTGACCTCAACCTCCGAGGCAGAAAAAAACGCCGCAGAAGTCTGCGCCACCGATGACCTTAACCGCCCAATGCGGCGCCTGCTCAGCGTGCAAAATCCAGAGCAGATGAAAGACCAGTTGGCCACCGCTTTAGGTGCCCGTACTGCCCAGCGCGAAGTCGACCGGGCCCTGCATGATATGCAGATGCCTGATGATGAGAGTCGGCCCTTTGCCCTGCGACGTTTGCGTTATCGCGTCGAGGCAAACCTGTCAGGTTTGTTGGGGCCTTCAGTGGCTCACGATATGGTTAACCAATTACTACCCTATGCAACTAGTAGCAATGGTAGTAGCGGCGAAGATATTAACTTAATAGAAGTACAGCTGGAAAACTACAAAACACACCTTACCGGCCTGGCGGTGGACCTGGATAATCTTCGACGCTACCACCGGCAGACCTTACAGAATTTACCGGTTGGGGTTTGCTCGTTAGGTGAAGACGGTGAAATTTTAATGTGGAATAACGCCATTGCGGAATTTACCGGCATCAGTACCTTTGATGTGATTGGCTCAAACCTTCGCAGTTTACCTAAGCCCTGGGGTGACTTGCTGAGTGATTTTCTGCAAATGCCCCAGCCCCATTTATATAAGCAGCATTATGAAGGGGCCGGTAGCAGTTATTGGTTTAATTTACATAAAACTTTAGTGGGTGCTGAAGAGGGGGCGACGGATGGCCGAGTGATCGTGCTAGAGAACACCACTGATGTGCAAATGCTGGAAGATGAGTTGATGCACAGCGAACGCCTGGCTTCAATTGGCCGTTTGGCGGCAGGGGTGGCCCATGAAATTGGCAACCCGGTTACCGGTATTGCCTGCCTGGCACAAAACCTTCGCTATGACACCGACAACCCCGAGAGCCTTGAAACCGGCCGGGAAATTTTAGTGCAGACCGACAGAGTGTCTAAAATTGTGCAAACGCTGGTGAACTTTGCTCACTCTGGTGGTGAGAATGCCAACAATGAATTAGGCCCCGTCCATATCAAATCCTGTGTTGAAGAAGCGATTCATTTATTGCACCTGAACAAAGCAGCCAGGCAAGTTCGTTTTGAAAACCATTGTGATGATGAGCTTTATGCGATTGCTGATAGCCAGCGTTTGTTGCAGGTTTTTGTTAATCTGCTTAGCAATGCTCGGGACGCCAGCCCTGAGCAGAGTGCCGTGATTGTGGATACCGAGCTGCGCAACCAAAAGGTCTATATCAACGTCACTGATCGCGGCAGCGGTATTAGCAAGGAACACCAGGAGCAGATCTTTGACCCTTTCTTTACCACCAAAGAAGCGGGTGAGGGCACGGGGCTTGGCCTGTCGCTGGTATATAGCATTGTTGATGACCTTAACGGCAGTATCAGTGTCGAAAGCCCCGCTGATCCAGAGCATGGCGGTACCCGTTTTACCCTGCGGCTTTACCATCACCAGCAGGGCTGACCCGCCGGCCCATATTCCAGGGATTAGTGCTTTTTTGTTACTCTGTCACTAGATTAAAATGGGTAGAAGGGTTATGTTACCGAGATACCCACGGCGTTCACGGCAAACAATACGCCCTTGGCCTAAGCTGTTGAATTTTAAAGAGATATTGAAAGGCACTCACTAATGGAAAAAATTCTAATTGTTGAAGACGAAACGGTGATCCGTAGCGCGTTGCGAAAACTCTTAGAGCGTCATGAATATGAAGTGAGTGAAGCCGGGGCGGTTAACGAGGCTCTGGATAACTTTGATCTTAGCAGTTTTGATCTAATTATCAGCGACTTGCGCCTGCCTGGGGCCGCTGGCACCGACTTAATTAAGCCCGCCGGTGATGTCCCCGTCCTGGTCATGACCAGCTATGCCAGCCTGCGCTCAGCGGTCGACTCTATGAAAAGTGGTGCGGTTGACTATATTGCCAAACCCTTTGACCACGATGAAATGCTGGATGCCGTAGCTGCAATTATTGCCAATCACTCCCCGCAAAGCACCCCCAAAGAACAGCGTACTTCTGCGGCGAAACGTGGGCACTCACATCTGGGCGGCATGATTGGTAACTGCCAGTCAATGATTAAACTGTATGAGCATATCAATAAGGCCGCGCCGACCGAGGCTACGGTGCTGGTACATGGTGAAACCGGTACCGGTAAAGAGTTGGTCGCCAAGGCCATCCATGCCTATAGTCATCGCACAGAGCAGCCTTTTATCAGTGTTAATTGCGCGGCAATTCCCGAGACCCTGATCGAATCAGAATTATTCGGCTATGAGAAGGGCGCGTTTACTGGCGCTAACACCAACCGTATGGGTTTAATTGAAGCTGCGGATGGTGGTACTTTATTTCTCGATGAAATTGGCGAGCTTCCCCTTGAAGCCCAGGCGCGGTTGCTGCGATTTATCCAGGAAGATGAAATCCGCCGTATTGGCTCAGTAGAATCCCGCAAAGTTGATGTGCGCTTAATCTGTGCCACCCACAGAGACCTTAAAACCCTGGCCCAGGAAAACCAATTCCGCCCGGATTTGTATTACCGCATTAATGTTATGCAGTTAGTGCTGCCGCCATTGCGCGATCGGGGCAAGGATATCCTTGAATTGGCAGAGAGTATTTTGGAGCGCCGTTGTATTGAGCTCAATAAGCCGGTAGCCACTTTCTCCCCCAAAGCCATTCAGGCGATTACCACCTATACCTGGCCCGGTAATGTCCGTGAACTGGAAAATGTTATTGAGCGTGCTGTTATCCTGGGCGACAACGGGGTTATCGAAAACGACTTGCTCAATATCGACCTGGAGTTGGTCAATGTGACACAGATTCGCAGCAAGCGCCCTATCGTTGCCCCCGTCACCGGTGCTACGTCCACCGAGCCACTGGGTGATGATACGCAGCAGGATGACCTGTCCCTGGAAGATTATTTCCAGCGCTTTGTACTGGAGCATCAGGACTCAATGAGTGAAACCGAATTGGCTCGCAAACTCGGTGTTAGCCGAAAATGCCTCTGGGAGCGTCGTCAGCGCCTTGGCATCCCCCGTAAGAAAGGCGCCAAGTCTGCTTCGTAACAGTCGCTAAATTCAGGGTTCACCGTTACTTGTAATAGGTTCTAGTAACAAAACCCGAGTTGAATGGTAACGTTTACTTGTTTAGGGCGCCTTGATTAATCATTTATAAGACCTAACTTGTTGATATTAAAGGAAATAAAAAGTTGGCATGGTGCATGCTATTACATATGCACAATAAGAATAATATTTATCATAATAATAATAAAAGTAAAGAGACCTGGATGGGGAAGAGTTATCTTCCCTCATCAATTTATCCCTCCTCCCCACAACTTACTTACAATCTTGCCTTAATTTATTTCCTTCAATGTGTGCCCTTAATTATCTTTTGAATTTATAATTCTTATATTACTGACGATATTGCGAAATATTCACACAAATTCTAATTTGATAGCGACAGGTTTTAAGGAGCTATAAATAGTCATTTAACTGTTACTGATAAGGTAGTGGTGTAACAATTGCCGTGGCTATCTGTAACAAAGAGGTCAAAGCTCACACTGTCGATTCAAAGATGTAGCCATAAGTCATTGTTCTGTGGTGATATTATTTTTTGGCACGATAACTGCTATGCACAAGAGCAATAATAAAAAAATACAAAAATAATAATAAAAAATATGAGACCTGGATGGGGGAAAGCATATGTTTTCCCTTCATCATTACCCAGCTCCCTCTAAGCAACTCAATTCAATCTGAACCTCTTTATCTACCCTTGTTGTATTAACAATCTCCTGGCATAGCTTTGCGCTGCCTGGAATTAAGCGATGAGCTTGCGCTAGGCTTGCAGTGTATATGTGGTACTATCCGCCACTTTGTTCAGTCATCGTTTTATACCGGAGCCTTAAGGGCCTACAAGGGCAGATTAAAGTTATATGGCAAAGCTGTTTTCCAACGCAATCAAGCGAGTCAAAGGTGTGCTCGGCCGGGGCAGTGCTTCCGGTGATATTGATCCGACTGACCCAGCCTCTATTGACCCCCACATTATCCCCCGCGATCATCACAGTATTTCCCGCAAGCATATAAGTGAAGCTGCCCTAAGAGTAATGAGCATCTTGCATAAAGCCGGCTATGAGGGCTTTCTGGTGGGTGGTGGTGTTAGGGATTTATTATTGGGTGGGCGCCCCAAGGACTTTGATATCGCTACGGATGCGACCCCGGAGCAAGTTAACAAGCTGTTCCGCAGCTCTCGCATTATTGGTCGTCGCTTTAAGATAGTACATGTGCGCTTTGGTCGTGAAGTTATCGAAGTCACTACATTTCGCGGTACTCATGAACAAACCGAAGAAAGCATCAAGGGCAAGCGTCCCAGGAACCAGCAATCAGCTCGCTCTAAAAACGGCATGCTGTTGCGGGACAACGTTTTTGGTACCGTAGAAGAGGATGCCATTCGCCGCGACCTGACTATCAACGCCCTTTATTACACCACCGCGGATTTTGCCATCTACGATTACACCGATGGCCTGCGCGACCTTGAAGATAAAATTATCCGCGTGATTGGCGACCCGGAAACCCGCTACCGGGAAGACCCGGTCAGAATGCTGCGGGTCGTGCGCTTTGCCGCCAAGCTGGATTTCGATATTGAGCAGGAAACCGCCGACCCCATTTATGACCTGGCACCGTCGCTGGCGGATATACCCGCCGCAAGAATGTTTGATGAAGTGCTCAAGCTCTTTATGTCGGGTAAGGGTGTGGACGTTTATGAATTGATGCAAGAGTTTGGCTTATTCGAACCGCTGTTTCCGCAAATACAACCCTATCTGGAGCAGGATCATTACCACACCCTGGTGATGCAGGCTTTAAAAAATACCGATACGCGTATTCGCCAGGGTAAGCCGGTAACCCCCGCCTTTATTTATGCGGCCTTGCTATGGCCTGCTGTTAACGAGCGTCAGCAACAGCTAATCAAAGAAGGTGTACCCGCAGTGCCTGCCATGCACCAGGCAGCACAAGAAGTGATGTCTATGCAGCAGCAGTGCACCTCTATCCCCAAGCGCTTTGGTATGCCCATGCGCGAAATTTGGGAAATGCAATTACGCCTGCCCCGTCGCGGCGGTCGCAAGGCCGAGCAGTTAATGGAGAACCGTCGCTTCCGTGCGGCCTATGACTTCCTGCTATTGAGAGAGCAGGCCGGTGAAGAAACCGGTAATTTAGGCCAGTGGTGGACCGACTACCAAAATCGCAGCCCTGACCAGCGAGCGGCCATGACAGAAAATATTAGAGACAAAAAAATCAAGCGTCGCCGCCCGCGCAACAAACCCCGGCCCGACCATTCGACAGCCAATTTTCCTGAATAGCTATGCAGCGTTGCTTTATTGCCCTTGGAAGTAATCTGGAACAGCCGTTGCTGCAAGTCGAGCGGGCAGTGCGGGCCCTAAAGGCATTACCGCAATCAGAATTAAAAGCCGTTTCCCGCTGGTATCAAAGTGTTGCTGTCGGCCCTGAGCAGCCAGACTATATCAACGGTGTGGCGGAGCTATACACCAGCAATTCGCCGCTGGAGTTACTCGCACTGCTGCAAGGTATTGAAAATGCGCAGCAACGTAAACGTGTGCAGCGCTGGGGGCCGAGAACGCTGGATTTAGATCTTTTGCTCTATGCCGATAGAGACATTGATGAACCTGCGTTGATTGTGCCTCATCCACGAATGTTTGAGCGCAATTTCGTACTGTACCCCCTGTATGACATTGCACCTACGTTGGTGTTTGCCAATGGCGTTAGCCTAAAACAGCAATTGGCTGATATCGGTATGCAGGGTTTGAGTTTGGTTACACCGTGAACTTGGCCTACAATAGCGCGCGGATAACAATGATAGCGTTAAAAGCAGCCACGGAGACCCCCCAGTGAGTAAGGACTCAGTCCAGACGGTTTTAGATTTTAAAGATCGCACCCCACCACGCTTTATTGCCGTTGAAGGTGCCATCGGTGTTGGCAAGACCACACTGGCCAGGCAATTGGCCGAGACCTTCAATTATCAAATGCTATTGGAAAATGCCGAAGAGAACCCCTTTCTGGAGCGTTTCTACCAAAACCAGAAAAATGCCGCCCTGGCGACCCAGCTGTTCTTTTTATTCCAGCGCAGCCAACAGATACAGGACTTACGTCAGGGTGATATCTTTGAGCCGGTAAGAGTGTCGGATTTCCTGATCGAGAAAGACCGCCTGTTTGCCCGGCTCAACCTTGATGAAGACGAATACCAGCTCTACGAGAAGGTTTACCAGCAACTAACTATTGATGCCCCCAAGCCCGACCTGGTGATCTATTTACAGGCATCGGTGGACGTACTACTCTCTCGCATCGAGAACCGCGGTATTAACTTTGAGCAACGCATCGCCAGAGAGTATCTGGAGTCCATTAACGAGTCCTATAGTGAATTCTTCCTGTACTACGACGATGCGCCATTATTGATTGTTAATGCTGACGAGCTGGATGTGATCAATCGCCAAAACGATTATGCGCAGCTGGTGGACTATCTGCTCAATATCCGCAGCGGCCGCCATTACTTCAATCCCACCTTTATCTAAGAGCTACATTATGAGTAAAGTCACTGTCACTACATTGCAGGCGCACAAAGCCGCAGGGGAGAAATTTGCAGTCCTGGCTGCCTATGATGCTACCTTTGCTGGCCTGATTGAAGAGGCGGGGGTGGAAGTGATTCTGGTCGGTGACTCTCTCGGTATGGTGCTGCAAGGCCATAGCAGCACCTTGCCCGTAACCATTGATGATATGGTTTACCACACAGCCTGTATTAGCCGCGGCTGCCACTCGCCATTGATTATCGGTGACCTGCCTTTTGGTAGCTATAGCACTTTGGAGCAAACACTTACTAACGCCGCAGCGCTTATGCGCGCAGGCGCTAATATGGTAAAGCTGGAAGGGGGTGAGTGGTTGCTTGAAAGTATCACCGCGATGGCAGAGCGGGGCATCCCGGTCTGTGCCCACCTTGGCCTAACCCCGCAATCGGTGAATGCCTTTGGCGGTTTTAAGGTGCAGGGCAGAAATACTGACCAGGCCGCTGCCATATTGGAAGATGCCAAACGCGTTGAAGCGGCAGGGGCTGCCATGTTGGTATTGGAGTGTATTCCCACAGAATTGGCTGCCCAAGTCACTGCGGCCCTCACTATTCCAGTGATAGGTATTGGGGCTGGGGCAGTGACAGATGCCCAGGTGCTGGTGCTCCACGATATGCTTGGCCTATGTGGCCATAAGCCCAAATTTGTTCGCAACTTCCTGGCAGAAAACGATAGCGTGCAAGCGGCGCTCAAAGCCTACAATGATGCGGTCAAAGATGGCTCCTTCCCGGCAGCAGAGCACAGCTTTAATTAACCCCCCCCCTCCGTCATTCCCGCGAAGGCGGGAATCTAGCGCTGTAGATTTCCGCTTTGGCGGAAATAACAGCATAAGCATGCAG
>JAAELM010000367.1 GCA_024226635.1 Oceanicoccus sp.
ACCGGCACACTATTGCTAGCGGGGGATTTTGAATCCCCTGTGTCTACCAATTTCACCACTCTGGCACTGAGGGTATAAATTCCATTGAGTTGGTTATCGTAGTTTTGAGTCTTTCAAAACACGTCGCAGTTTGCCTTTGGAGGGGTCACATTGAGCGCGGCATTATAGCAATGTGACCATAAAGGTCAAAGGCTTTCCCGGTTATTCTAAGTTGTTCAAAAATAAGCCATTCCACTGGTCTGGATAGGGGTTTTACGATACCCTTGCGCGCTTGTTAGTTAGCCTATATACAACCCCATGCAATTATCTGATTTCCATTTCGAATTACCCGATGCCCTAATCGCCCGTTACCCCATGCCTGAGCGCACGGCCAGTCGTCTATTGGTGCTGGATGGTGCCACGGGGGGCATTCAACATCAGCAGTTTACCGACTTGCTGGACCTGTTGAATAAAGGCGATTTGCTAGTCTTTAATGACACCAAGGTATTGCCTGCGCGTCTGTGGGGTAAAAAGTCCACGGGTGGCCGTATCGAGATACTGGTTGAGCGGGTGTTGGATGAAAACCGTGTGCTGGCCCATATGCGTTCCAGCAAGTCGCCCAAGGCCGGTGCCGAGCTGCATTTAGTGGCCGATCAAGACAGTGATGAAGTTCTGGCTAAAATCGAAGTGTTAGGCAGGCAAGAGGCGTTATTTGAATTGCAGTTTACTGAAGGGGGCAATGCCCTTGAGGTAATGAATGCGATTGGCCATATGCCATTGCCGCCCTATATTGATCGCGCCGATGAGCTGGATGACCGGGAGCGTTATCAAACGGTTTTTGGTAAGCGAGAAGGGGCGGTAGCAGCACCGACGGCCGGTTTGCATTTTACTGAGGACTTTATTGGCCAGTGTCAGGCTAAAGGTGTAGATACCACTTTTGTGACCTTGCATGTAGGGGCGGGTACCTTTCAGCCAGTACGGGTTGATAATATTACCGAGCATAAAATGCACGCAGAATATATCGAAGTCTCCCCAGAGGTTTGTGAGCAGGTCAAAACCACACGAGCCAATGGCGGGCGAGTTATTGCGGTGGGCACCACATCCGTTAGAAGTTTAGAGAGTGCTTCGCAAAGTGGTGAATTGCAGCCCTTTAGTGGCGACTCGGAAATTTTTATTTACCCCGGTTATGATTTTAAGTCGGTTGATGCCATGGTGACTAACTTTCATTTACCGGAATCTACCTTGATCATGTTGGTTAGCGCCTTTGCCGGTCAAGACAATGTGTTAGCGGCTTATGGTGAGGCCGTAGATCAACAGTACCGTTTTTTCAGTTATGGTGATGCCATGTTGGTATTACCCTCTGCTACAACTAGTGAGTATTAAATGACCCGTGAATGTGCAATGAAATTTGAGCGCGAAGGCAATGATGGCAAAGCCCGTCGTGGTCGCATTACGTTTCCCCGTGGCACTATAGAAACGCCAGCCTTTATGCCCGTGGGTACCTACGGTACGGTTAAAGGGATGTTGCCCCGTGATATTGAAGAAATCGGCGCAGAAATTATTCTGGGTAATACTTTTCACCTTTGGTTAAGACCAGGTACTGAAGCGGTTAAGCAGCATGGTGAAGGTAATAGCGGCACCCTGCATGATTTTATGAATTGGGATAAACCTATCCTAACCGACTCCGGTGGTTTTCAGGTTTTTAGTCTTGGCGCATTGCGCAAAATTACAGAAGAGGGTGTTTCATTTAGGTCGCCTATCGATGGTTCTAAGGTATTTCTCGATCCTGAAACTTCGATGCAAGTACAGCGTGATTTAGGTTCCGATATCGTTATGATATTCGACGAGTGTACACCATTCCCCGCGACTCACCAGGAAGCCAAAGACTCTATGGAATTATCCCTGCGCTGGGCGCAACGTTCAAAAGACGCCCATGGCGATAACCCGTCAGCCTTATTTGGTATTGTGCAGGGTGGTATGTATGAAGATTTACGTAAGCAATCTATGGCGGGGCTGGCAGAGATAGATTTCGACGGCTTTGCTATCGGTGGTTTATCCGTGGGTGAACCCAAAGAAGATATGATGAATGTACTGGATGTCGTCGCTCCTGAAATGCCGGAAGATAAGCCCCGCTATTTAATGGGCGTTGGCACGCCGCAGGATTTACTAGAAGCCGTAATGCGCGGTGTAGATATGTTTGACTGTGTAATGCCAACCCGTCATGCTCGCAATGGCCATTTATTTACTTCCGAGGGAGTGGTGAAAATTCGCAATGCCAAGCATAAAACCAGCAACCAACCCCTTGACCCTAATTGCGATTGTTATACCTGCAAAAACTTTAGCCGCAGTTATTTGCACCATTTGGATAAATGCAAAGAGATGTTGGGCGGCACCTTAAATACCATTCATAACCTGCGTTATTATCAAAAGCATATGCAAAATATTCGCGAAGCTATTGAAGAGAATCGCCTCGAGGATTATGCCGCAGAATTTTATGCCGCCCAGGGCATAGCCGAAGCCGATCAAAACCCTGTTGTCTAACCCCAGCGCCATTGTTTGGTGGATTGCAATCCGCCCTACGGTTTTGGTGTTTTGCGGATGACTTTTGTTATGGTGTTGGGAAGTTTAAAATTTTTGCATTTAAAGATGCGTTAGGATTAGCGAGTGCGGTGGTTTGTTGTGGCCGTTGTACGGCCTGCCTGAGTTCTTCTAGAGAGTTGTGCATCATTTCAGAGAGGCGAATGCAGGCGGCGAGTGGTGTTTTGGATAATTTACAGGTGGTATCTATTTGAAATTGTAAGCCCCTTAAGCGTTGGCGAACGGACTCAGGCGCCGAGTTGATCGTTTTCATGGCGAGCTGGCTTCGTATTTCTTCCAGTTGCTCGGGGTCGTTTAGTGCGAGGTCGAGCAGTGTGTCAAAGTTCGGCATTTTCTGTTTCATTGGTACACCCTTTAACAGTAAAGCTAAAATCTGTTTTTTCTCGATAGTAACCCCATTTTGAATATGAGTATATTCATGTGTTAGGACAGATTTGTGGGGGAGTTATTTCATTTTTTATTATTATTATAAAAAATATGAACTTATCTTCGTTTTCAAGAAAAAGCTTTAAGTTTAAGGTATCGTTCTTTCGCATAAAAAGCGATGATTTGAAGGTGTTGGCTGGCTGTTTAAGAGGGAGCTGAGTGTATAATCCACCCCCAGTCCGTCCCCAGTCCGTCATTCCCGCGAAGGCGGGAATCCAGTGCTGTCAATTTCCGCAGCAGCGGAAATAACAGTATTAGCATGCAG
>JAAELM010000368.1 GCA_024226635.1 Oceanicoccus sp.
ATCGCAAGCTCAATTAGATTTAGCTTATGATAAGCCATCGTACAGCGCCGGCGAGATACCTGAAGGGGTGGATGTTAGGTTGACTGATACTCAGGTTGTTAACGGTGTTGAGCAATCAGTTGCTCGACAAGATATTCCTGCATATGAGGTTAAAGCTCAAATATATCAGCAAGAGATGACTAAAAACATTAACGCAGGCGCGGAAAGAATATCTAATAAGCAAGAGAGGGCTAAGTGGCTAGAAGAAAAGCAAGCACTTGTGGAAGTAAATACCGCTAAGCTATTAGGGCAAGCAGAGCAAGAGCAGCGCGAATACAACGTACTAAAGCTTACCTCTGACATTGAGCAGGCTATTGATACAAATCAATTTGACGTTGCATTGGCGTTGACTGGTGACATTAAAAACAATGACGCTAGAGTTAAAACAAGGAAAGGCATTAAGACAGCTAAAGAGCTTACGGCTTATGACACGCTAGCGTTAACAAAAGACGATCCAGAGTCATGGCCTCAACTAGAGCAAAGCATTGAAACTTTGCGCGACCCTGAGCAACAATCCATGCTGACAACAGAGCAGAGAGTTGCTGAAGCCAGTAAATTAGAGCGCGCACTTGTGCAAGGCAAACAGGATTACGCCATAGCTCAAAAGTCGATGATTGCTAACGCTGCCGCAGACGTAAAGATTGATTTAGATAAAGGTTCTATTGATTACACTGAGCAAGGCTTTAAGGAAATGCGTGATAAAGGCGCATTAACTAACTCTCAATACATTGGGTACACTAAGCAGTTAGCGGATAATCAAAAAGCTTTACAAGAATCACAAAAGGCTAAATTTGAAATCCAAGCTGGCTATATTAACCCTAAAAACAAGCAGCACATGAAAGCAGTAGATGAAGAGTTTACCTCTTTAGCTCAGGCTAGCGACCCATGGCAAGCAACAAACCAGATAGTAACTAAGTACAATGTCTTGCCTCCTGCCGTAAATAACGCCTTTGAAATGGCAAATATTACAGGCGGTGAAAACCTCGCTAGTGCAGCGCAGCAATACAATCTACTGAATGAGACTAACCCCGTAGCAATGATGGATGTTAAGGCGCCAAGAGTTCAACAAGTAGCCGCTTATATGGGCTTAGGTATGACTAGTGGCCAAGCGCTAGAGGCTTTAGCGCTTAACGAATCATTATCACCTACGCAAATAGAAACTAGAAAGGCCATGGTTTCAGGGCGTGAGAACATGGAAGAAAGCACCGAAGCGCTATCGTCAATGTATAGTGATTCTTTTGGCTCATGGTTTAGTACTCCAAATACGCCGGTGTTTATGTCTGCTGAGTTCGCGGCGGCAACAGAGGCTAACTTACCAAAAGCTGGCTTTGATATTGATGTTGCTAGGAAGATGGCATTCAACACCATTAAAGGAAAGTACGCACCAACTGAAATAAATGGCAGTAAACAAGTATTGCCTTACATGCCTCAACAGCCTGACGAGTTGGTTAGAAAGCAAATAGTCAATCAATTAGGTAAAGATGTTATAATTCAATCAGACCAATTGACTGAAAACCAATATCAACTTGGTAATGAATTAACTTACATGGCTTATAGAGATTTAGGTGACGGCAATATTGAAATGCTTGATAGGTTTAAATATGACCCGCAAGCAATACAAGACGCACAAGCTAAAGAGCAAGAAGCCAAGCAACAGAAAGCTATCGAAGACGCAATTAAAGAGCGCGAAAAAATAGAGGCTGAAAAGCTACGCAAGAAAGAGCAAAAAGAAAAGGCTATATCTATGCAAAAAAGCTATGCAAGCAAAGTTAAAAAGAGTCAAGAAAAGCCTTTATCTGAGAGTTTCAAGGGAGCTATTGGTCTATGAAAATATTTGTAGGCGACCAGAAAGCAGAATCTAATATTCAGAACCCTGAAGATACAACTGTATTAAACCCAGGCGAAACGGTATCAACCCCTAATTATACCCGTACATATTTACAGGACCAAATGGAATGGGCCACTCAAGAAAAAGCCAATTACGATAAGTATAACAAGCGTAATGAAGAGATAGCCGATTTAGAACCAAGCACACTGGACGTATGGACGGCAGCATTTGAAGAAACTAACAGCTTGTCGGCTTGGGTTGCTTCTACTGCTATGCCTGACGTTCAGGATGTTGAAGGTTACTCGCCTTTCGTTAAAAACAGCGAAGGTAAATCAGACATTGACGGGTACGAGAAATATGCCGATTCCTTTAGTGGTTCATTTAATCCGCAAACGACAGCGGCGATCAAGTCTAACATTAATAGAGAAATTAGAAACCAGAATACGCTTGCTAACGGCGGTGCTCTTGGTGTTGCTGCTAGTGTTGCCGCTGGTGTTGCTGACCCTATTAACTTGGCTATGATGATGTTGCCCGGCTATGGTCAGGCTAATATGTGGAAAGTTGCAGGGCAATCAATGGCTGTTGGTGCAGTAGCATCGAGCGCGCAAGAAATAGCCTTACACTCTACCCAAGAAACCCGAACACTTGAAGAGTCAATGTTTAATGTTGGCGTTGGCGCGATCGCTGATGGTTTGTTAGGTGCTGGCATAGCCAAGCTAACAGGCTCAGAAAAAGAAGTTGTAACTAATGCGATAAGCAAGCACTTGAAAAGCGAAGATACTCGTAGTGTTGGTGCTGCTGA
>JAAELM010000369.1 GCA_024226635.1 Oceanicoccus sp.
ATCCAGCAAGAGTGAGAAAGTCGTGCAAATTCCGCTGGATTCCCGCCTTCGCGGGAATGACGTTGCTTTTTTTTTGGGGGGGGGTGAGGGGCTGAGGGAATGCTAGTTATTAGCTACCCCATGGGGAACGTGACCAGTTGCTACGTGCTGGCCGGCGGAGTCACAATGCAGCTTTTGGTCATCAAAGAAGACATCCGCACCATAGGCTTTAAGGAATTCACCTTTCTCCAAACCTCCCAAAAACAACGACTCATCAATGCGGATATTCCACGCACGCAAGGTTCTAATCACTCGCTCATGCGCGGGCGCTGAACGAGCAGTAACCAGAGCTGTTCGAATAGGTGACGCAGTCGCTTCAAACTCTGTTTGCAAACCATGTAGAGCGGAAAGGAAGGCTTTAAAAGGGCCCCCTGTCAGTGGCTGCTTGGCAGAGGACTTTTCATTCTCGGTAAAAGCTTCAAGACCACGGGATTTATAGATTTGCTCAGACTCATCGGAAAACAGTACAGCATCGCCATCAAAGGCAAATTTTAACGGTGTGCCATCATCACCCTGGGGTGAAGAAGAGGACATCAAGGTAGCAGCGGCTACGCCATTCTCCAGTGCTGAGCGCACATCTTCAGCATCCGTTGATAGAAACAGATGACAACCAAAGGCCGATACATAACGATAGGGGCTATCTCCCCCACTAAAAGCAGCGCGGGTGATATTTAGACCGTAGTGCTCAATGGAATTAAAAACCCTCAGACCAGTATCAGCACTATTGCGCGAAAGCAACAGTACTTCTACTCTCGACTCCCCTTCAAGACGGTCGTTTATGCGCAGCAACTTTTGCACCATGGGAAAAGCTTCGCCCGGTTTAAGCACTTCATCTTCCCGGTCGATTTGATATTGCGCATAAGCGGCCAAGCCCTCATCCTGGTATACTTGGTGGCTGTCATCCAGGTCAAACAGGGCGCGAGATGAAATGGCAATAACCAGTTTGTTTCCAAAACCTGAGGGCATAGCAAATCCAATCGGTGCAAAGTCAAAGGCCACTATACATAGCCGCCACTGACCAGTCATTACTAAATTTCTTATAAATCACTGGTAAAGAGCCTTCAGCTAGTAGGTAAAGAGCCTTCAGCTGGTAGATAAAGAACCTTCAGCTGGTAGGTAAAAAGTCCTCAGCAAATTGATCCTCACCCTTCCAGACAATTTCCGTAGCCCGTCGGTAGCCTTTCAATCCCTTAATCGCTTTCATCCAGTCCTCTACAGCTGGATAGCCTTTGGTGATTTCACTAAACCCCATATCGAGAACACCTTGCTGTAAGTTACCGATAAACCGAAGGAACGGCGCGACAATAGTATACAGCGTAATATCTGCAGCACTGACTCGGCCACCGACCAGCCAGGTTTTATCTTGTAACAAATGCTCAAGCCACATCAAATCACGATGCGCCTGATCGATAGCTGATTGAATTGAGCTGTTATGAGTCACACCCAAAATAATCGGTGTCATAATCCTGTAAGCCAGATTAGCAACCACATTGAGGTCAAACTCAAGAATCACATCCAGAATTTCTTCCTTATCCTGCCTGGTTGCGCCGAGTACCGGCGGTAGCGGATGATGCTTCTCCAGATAACCAATCATCGACATGGACTCAACCAGCAATATTTCATTTTCCTTGCCGGAAGCTTGCATCTGTTGTGGGGAAAGAGAGAAATAATCTTCAAAGTTTATTTCTTGATGATTGGAACAAGCTTGTCTCTTTGAGTTTTCGTTGTAGGTAATACCTTTAACTTCCGAAACCAACAAGATACGCCAAAGATAACTTTTACCGGTAAATAAATGAACATCCATAAATACTCCATGTGCCCTGTAAGATAGTACCTGTCAAATGGTACCTGTCAAATAGTAACCTTAGGTAACTATTAATAATAAATAACTCTTGGCAATTTTCGATTACTGACCAAAAAATTCTATTAAATGATTCATAGAACAGCACACTGTAATACAACTACTTGATCGTAACTATTCAGTTGAACGAATAATGATAACTAGTTCAATCAGTCACCATAAAAAACCTACAAAGGTTTAACGATGTAAACCCTACAACTCATTGGGAACGTGCCTCTTTGGTGAGTTTAAATATGATGGGGCTTAATAATAATAAGGCCATCAGGTTGGGCAAGGCCATCAACGCATTTAAGGTGTCCGCCAGTAGCCAAATAAAGTTGAGCTGTGCCATAGCGCCTAAAGGAATAGCTGCCACCCATAACACACGGAAAGGCACAAGAGCCCCGGTGCCAAACAGGTATACAGCGCAACGCTCACCGTAATAGCTCCAGCCGAGAATCGTGGTAAAGGCAAAAAAGCATAAACTGACAGACACGAGTACATCGCCTTTGGGGATTACTGCAGAAAATGCCGCTGCGGTAAGAGACGCCCCACCCTCACCGGTTGTCCACATACCGGTGAGTACAATCGCCAGGCCCGTGATACTACAAACAATTAAGGTATCAATAAAAGTACCTAACATTGCAATGGTACCCTGCTTCACAGGATTATCTGTTTGCGCCGCCGCATGAGCAATGGGCGCACTACCTAAACCCGCCTCATTGGAAAATACACCTCGAGCCACACCGAATTGAATGGCCAACATAATACCTGCGCCAGCAAAACCACCCTGGGCCGCAGTACCGGTAAAGGCACTTTCAACAATAAGTGCGATAGCTGCCGGGATATCAGCAATATTGAGCACCAATATCACCAGACCCAGCAGTATATAGCTCACAGCCATGATGGGTACTAAAAACCCGGCAACTGAAGCAATACGCTTCACACCGCCCAATAGCACTAAACCAACCAGCACCACCATCACCACACTGGTAATGGTCGGTGAAATGGAAAAAGTACTTTCCATCACATCTGCTACAGAATTGGCCTGCACGGTATTGCCCATACCAAAACCGGCAATGGCGGCAAAAAAGGCAAAGGCTACGGCCAGCCATTTCCACTTTTCGCCCAGCCCATTTTTGATGTAGTACATGGGGCCGCCGCAGTAGTTACCATCTTCGTCTACTTCGCGGTAATGGACAGCACAAACGGCTTCGGCATATTTAGTGGCCATACCGACTAAAGCAGTACACCACATCCAGAATAAAGCGCCGGGGCCGCCGATAGTAATGGCGGTGGCAACTCCGGCGATATTACCGGTACCAATGGTGGCTGACAGAGAAGTCATTAAGGCATTAAAGGGGGTAATCTGGCCTCGATCTTCATCGTGGGTATCTTCCGGGTGACGACCGCGAAGCAACAGGCGAAAGGCATTGGCTATATTGCGCACCGGATAGAGTTTAAGACCAACCATCAGGTAAAAGCCGGTACCCAAAATCAGGATTAGCATCAACGGGCCCCAAACAATGCCGTTAAGGGTTTGTACTGTGCTGGTTAGAAATTCCATAGTGGGTCTCTTATATACGTCATTACCGCGAAGGCGGGAGTGACATCAGTTTTAGTTATAGATGCAACTGCTCTCTTTGTGGGAACAAACCAAAAATACCGCCGGTGTGAATAAAAATAATATCCTCGGTATCATCAAACAGGCCCAGTTTGATCTGATCAAGCATACCGTAAAATGCCTTGCCGGTATAAACCGGGTCGAGAATCAAGCCCTCGAGTGTTGCCACTTTTTTTATAGTATTAAAGATATCTTCTGAGGCCTTAGCGTAGCCTGCCCCTACATAGCCATCAATGACATTGATCCCAAGCTGCTCAGGGTTAAAACCCGCATCGATATTTTCGGGGTACCATTGCTGCCACTGCCGGATATCTTCAGAGACTTTATTAAGGAAGTAGGCCTCGTCATCACAAACATTAATGCCCCAGACGGTGGCGCCCAAATCATAGAGAGTATTACCCACGGTTAGACCGCCCTGGGTACCACCGGAACCGGTGGCACAAATAATATGTTTGGGCTCGATATTTTCACGGGCGAAATCAGTTTTAAGCTCTTCACAGGCAGCGATATAACCCCAGAGACCAATACCATCGCTGGCACCTACGGGGATAACCATGGCTTTGCTGCCCTTAGCCGCGTGGTGATCAACCCACTGTTGGTAAATTTCGTCGCCCCGTTGTTGAAATTCGGTATTGGTATAGAAGTTGATTTCTGCGCCGACCAAACGGTCGAGTAACAGATTGCCATCGGTCTCGCTATTCTCGCTACCGCGAAGAATTAGATGACAACGTAAACCCAGCTGGGCGCATAACAGC
>JAAELM010000370.1 GCA_024226635.1 Oceanicoccus sp.
TGGCCGAATCAGGGGGGTAGCAGGTGTTGTTGGCTGCAATAATCCCCGAGTTAAACATGATGATGTCCATACCACAATGGTTAAGGAGCTTATAAAGAATGACGTATTGGTAATTCAAACCGGTTGCAGCGCTATGGCTTGTGCTAAAGCCGGACTTTTGACTCCGGAGGCAGCGTCAAAATATGCTGGTGAGGGGCTGGCTTCGGTGTGCGAAGCAGTAGGTATCCCCCCGGTATTGCACATGGGTTCCTGTGTTGATAACAGCCGGATTCTGATGGCAGCTACCGCTATGGTGAAGGAAGGCGGTCTGGGTGATGACATTAGTGACTTGCCGGTAGCCGGGGCTGCCCCCGAATGGATGAGCGAGAAGGCAATCTCTATCGGTCAATACTTTGTCGGTTCAGGGGTATTTACTGTATTTGGCGTTAACTGGCCGACCCTGGGCAGTGACGATGTAACCGAATTTCTGTTCAAGGATTTTGAAGCGATGTATGGCGGAATGTGGGCGTTTGAGTCTGACCCCATTAAAGCCGCGCGGCTTATGATTGAGCATATTGATAAGAAGCGCAAAGGCTTAGGCCTTGACAAGGCTAGAGAGAGGATACTTTATGATATGGCGATGAGGCGGGAGATGGAGGCCGTTTAACCGCCAAAGCCGGAGAAAGCAGGGATGTGAAATATGTCTAAAATTATTGCATCAGCAGCTATTAGAGGGGCTTACAAAATCATAGGCCGTGCCGACAAGAAGTGGCAGGAGGCAATGGACAGATGGGGGTCAAATGAACCAGTAGGTTTTCCCAACACTGCCTATTATCTACCGGTAATTTATGGCATTTTAGGCATCAAGGTTGAGAAACTGGGTGATATGGAGCAGGTATTAAAGAGGTGTAAAACCCTGCTTCCACCGCTGGTGCGGGAGATATGTCCCTTGCCCTATCTGGCGCCAGCCCTTGACGCCGGGATGGCAACCTTCTTTGCTGAGGAAATCATTGAAGCCATTAGGTATCTTGAGGAACCTGAATTTTACACCAAACAGGAAGATATTACCGATAATAATATCTGGTTAGGTGCCGCTGACGATGTAATCCTGAGAAAGAGGGGGATTGAATTTGTTGATGGAACTGCCCCCGGCTTTGCTGCTATCTGTGGAGCTGCCCCCAGTCCTGAGATTGCCAGGAAAATCGCACAGGAACTCCAGGAGAAGAACCTCTACGTCTTTATGTGCGCTGATTATAATGGGAAGAGATTCTCAGAACAGCTTTTGGAGGTTGGGGTGCAGATTGGCTGGCCAACTCGTCTGGTTTCCTTTGGTCCCGATATTTCCGCGGCGGTATTCGCTATGGGTTTTGCTACCAGGGCAGCACTTACCTTCGGTGGTGTTGAGCCCGGTGATTTCAGAAAAATCCTTATTTATAACAAGGACCGTACCTTCGCCTTTGTTATGCCAATGGGCTATGTTACCGATGAGTGGTATGCCAA
>JAAELM010000371.1 GCA_024226635.1 Oceanicoccus sp.
CAGGTAAAGTTTATTGAGTTCGTTCCTGCTTGGTAAATACCAGTCATCGTAACCATTTAAATCAAGCTCATAGCAAAGTCGGGCGGGAATACCTGCTGTGCTGCACACGGCAACAATGTCGAGCGTATTTTGATAGCCGGCACCGAGGAGCCAACTGGTAGCTTGGGTTTGTGTTCCGAAACAGCCCCATAATGCACCGGAACTTTGGTCGGTGGCAGCGGCTATTATGCCATGATTTTCACCTTCAATATAACCCGGGTCGCCGGATTGTAGTATGTAAGCGATTATGCCACCCTGGTAGGAGTCGCCTATGGTGGGAGTATAAACCGAAGCTGCACCTCCAACCATGTTTGTCCATGCTGTACCATTATAAACCTGCAGTTCTCCGTCAGTGCCACAGTTAGTGCACCATATTACCAAACCTGCTGCCGGACTGTTTATCGCGATTCGCTGGGCTTCAGTCATGCGGGGGGGCAAAAAGGCTTTCGCGGTGCTTTTTACTTCGAGCATGGCTGAGCTGTCGGGATCTGTGCCATCGGTTGTTATTGATACCTGTGCCTGGAGGGTGTACGATGTTACAATTGCAAATACAAA
>JAAELM010000372.1 GCA_024226635.1 Oceanicoccus sp.
ACCGGAAAGGGCATAACTGACGTTGTTTGCAGTGAGGCCAAATTTATCTATGGCTACTAACACTTCACCTTTGCCGGGGGTAGGCACTTTAGCATTCACTACTTTGGTATTGCGAAAGTCTTTACGGTTGGTCCAGAGTTCTGTCAGTTGCGTCATGTTGAGCTTGCCTATGGGGTGATCTGTATAATATATTGTCATCATATATGACAGTATATTCAAAGACAACAAGTACAACTTGGATAAATCAGGCTGAATTAAAATGTTAGTTTTAGGACGTTAAAATGGGTTGGATAAGATACAAGTGAAGGGTGTTTGTGGCAAAATACACCGCAGGGTATTGATTTTAATGGGTTTGGTGGAATATCAGTGAGTGCTTCAAAAGTAGATGGTCGTCAGCAGCGCAGTGAGCGCAGCCGTCAGCAAATTATCGATGCGATGATTCAGTTGATGAATAAGGGGATTTATATCCCTACTGCACAGCAGGTGGCGAACGAGGCGGATATTTCTATTCGTACTGTCTTTCGTCTTTTTTCGGAAATGGACAAGCTCTTCCTGGAAATTGATGAGGTTCTGAGGCCGAGTTATGAGAGTTATTTTGATGCTCAGGATACCAGTGGTTCTTTAGAGGATCGTATTATGCGGGCGGTTGAAGCCCGTGTTAGCTGCTATCTTGAGATACGTGCCCTGTTCGTTGCAACCCGTAGCCTGTTGTGGCGCTCGGAAATACTCACAGAGACTTACCAAAACAACCAGAAACGCCTGCGTCAGAATCTGATCAATATGTTACCCGAACTTAAAGCGGTGAAAGCAGAAACTCTCGAAACAGTGGATGCGGTGACCTCTTTCGAGTTTCTTGAGCGTCTGCAGTTGAATCAGGGCCGCTGTGAAAAGGCTTGCCGAAGACTGGTTTATAACCTGGTTTTAGACTTGCTGACACCCTAGTAACCCCTAGTAACCCCTAGTAACCCCTGGTTAACCCGGGTCAACACCCCAAAAGCCTGATTCTCAGGCTTTATTTGCTCATACAGCCAAGTTTTTTGACTATTTACCGGGTTTATATTGTCATATCTTGTGACATAATATATCTTCCCGAACCTGAAACCGGCTATTTGATGTCATGGTCTTCTATAGGGAGGCCGCTATACTTTCGAATTAAGCGTGAACAAATCTGTTTTTTCAAACACGATCCATTTATAAGCATGGTCTGTTTATAAACATGACCCATTAATAAGGAGCACACGATGAAAATTATTAAGGCTGACACTATTGCTGAATATATTGGCCAACAGTCAGAACCTAGTCCCTGGCATACTGTTACTCAGGAGCAAATTAACCAGTTTGCCGATTGCACACTCGACCATCAGTTTATTCACGTTGATCCGGAAGCGGCCAAGAATGGCCCCTTTGGCACCACCATTGCCCACGGCTTCCTTAGCTTATCGATGTTGTCTCACTTTGCTGAAAGCACTGGTTTGATTATTGATGGTGCGCACACCTTTATCAATTACGGCTTCGATAAAGTTCGTTTTCTAACCCCTGTTAAAGTCGATAGTAAAATACGTGCTACCGCTACGGTAATTTCCCTAGTAGAAAAAAATCCCGGCCAGTTTGTATTGACAACCAATATGGTGGTTGAAATCGAAGGCGAAGAAAAGCCTGCCTTGATTGCTGAATGGGTCTCCATGCAAATTTGCTAAACATTATTTTTAAATAGATAGGTAAAGTTATGACAGTTAATTTTGAAGGTCAGGTAGCGATTGTTACTGGTGCTGGTAATGGTTTGGGTCGTTCACATGCGTTAGAGCTAGCCGCTCGTGGCGCTAAAGTCGTGGTTAACGACCTTGGTGGTGCACGTGATGGTAGCGGCGGTGGTTCCGAGGCAGCTTTAGAAGTGGTTGCTGCAATTGAAGCCAATGGCGGTGAAGCGATTGCTCACGGTGCCAATGTTGCCAAATTTGATGAAGTTGAAGATATGGTAAAACAGGCCATGGATAAGTGGGGCCGGGTTGATATTTTAATTAACAATGCCGGTATCCTGCGCGACAAATCTTTTTCAAAAATGGGCTTGGATGATTTCCGTTTGGTGATGGATGTTCACCTAATGGGTTCCGTTAACTGTACTAAAGCCGTTTGGGAAATCATGAAAGAGCAGGGTTATGGCCGTATTGTCATGACGACTTCTTCTAGTGGTATGTACGGTAACTTTGGTCAGACTAACTATGGTGCAGCCAAAATGGCAGTACTGGGTTTGATGAATACTTTGGTATTGGAAGGCTTTAAATACGATATCCGTGTTAATGCTTTGGCCCCAACAGCGGGTACGCGTATGACTGAAGATCTAATGCCTCCTGAAGTGTTAGAAATGTTAACCCCTGAAGCCGTAACAGCAGGTGCCTTAACCCTTTGTCATAAAGAAGCGCCTAACCGTTTGATTCTTTGTGCGGGTGCCGGTGGTTATGCCAGCACACGTTTATTTGAAACTGAAGGTACTTTCATACCTGCTGAAGACCAGACACCAGAAAAAGTATTGGAAAACTGGGCTGATATTACTAATACCGCCAATCAGTCTGAGTTAGAGTCTGGCCTTAAGCAGTCAGAAAAATTTCTGGGTAAAGCTTTTGCCCATATTCAGTCACAATCGTAAATTAATTCGGAGTTATTCAACATGAAAGAAGCCGTTATTGTTTCAGCTGCGCGTACCCCTATTGGTAAAGCCTACCGGGGCGCCTTTAATAATTTGGAAGCCCCTTCACTGAGCTCCTATGCCATAGAAGCTGCGGTACAGCGCGCTGGTGTAGACCCAGGCGAGTTAGAAGATTGTATTATGGGTACAGCCTTACAGCAGGGCACCGCAGGTTTTAACCTAGGCCGTCAAGCCGCTATGGCCGCGGGCCTACCCGTAACCGTATCGGGTATGACCATTGATCGTCAGTGCTCTTCCGGTTTAATGGCGATTGCTACCGGTGCCAAACAAATTGTGATGGACGGTATGCAGACACTGGTTGCCGGTGGTTGTGAGTCCATCAGCCTGGTACAGAACGAAAAAATGAATGCTAGTCGAATGGTTGATCCTAAAGCGATTGCCCATGCCCCGAATATTCATATGCCTATGCTGGATACCGCAGAAGTTGTAGCCAACCGTTACAGCGTTGCCCGTGATGTGCAGGACGAATACGCCTTGCAATCTCAGCAGCGTACTGCTGCAGCTCAAGAGGCGGGTAAATTTGCCGATGAGATTGTGCCGGTTACAGCCACCAAAATGGTAGTGAATAAAGAAACGGGTGATGTTAGCGAAGAGCAGGTGACGTTATCTCTGGATGAGGGCAACCGTCCTTCTACTACTCTGGAATCTTTAAACGGTCTTAACCCGGTACGTGATGGTGGTTTCATTACTGCGGGTAACGCTTCACAGTTATCTGACGGTGCAGCAGCTGTTATTATGATGGATAGCAAACTGGCGGAGCAGCGTAACCTTGAACCGCTAGGTGTGTATCGCGGTATGGCTATGGCCGGTTGCGAACCTGATGAAATGGGTATTGGCCCGGTTTTCGCTATTCCAAGGTTGTTAGAGCGCAATGGTCTTAGCATGGACGATATCGGTGTTTGGGAATTAAACGAAGCCTTTGCGGTGCAAGTGCTTTACTGTCGCGATAAGCTGGGCATCCCTAATGAAAAACTTAACGTGAATGGTGGTGCTATCTCTATTGGTCACCCTTACGGTATGAGTGGTGCGCGTATGGCGATGCACGCAATGATGGAAGCCAAACGTCGCGGTGAAAAATATGCCGTAGTTACAATGTGTGTAGGCGGTGGTATGGGTGCTGCTGGTTTGTTTGAAGTTTTCTAATCGCTAGTAGTGATTATGCTGAAAAGGCCTCAACAATGAGGCCTTTTTTCTTACTACCCAGGCTAACGCGTTAAGGTTATGCAGCGACTTTATAAGAGAGAATGATAATGGCAGATTCCCCTAAATTTGATTTGGTTGTTTATGGTGCGACTGGTTTTACCGGCCAGTTAATTTGCGAACATCTTAATCTGACTTACGGTGTTAACGGTGATATTAACTGGGCCATGGCAGGGCGCAGCCAGTCCAAATTAGAACAGGTACGCGATGAGTTGGGTGTTGATAGCTCAGTTGAGTTATTAGTCGCCGATACCACTGACCAAGCTTCAGTGAATACCTTAGTGTCCAGCACTAAAGTTTTAATCAGTGCTGTAGGCCCTTATCAGCAATATGGTTCTGATGTGGTTAAAGCCTGTGCCGAACATGGCACCGATTATGTCGACCTTTGCGGCGAACCCGCTTGGATGCATGAAATGATTGGCAAATATCACGCTATTGCCAAAAGCAATGGCGCCAGAATTGTTTTCTCCTGTGGTTTTGATTCTATTCCCTTTGATATGGGGGTTTATTTTTTACAGCAAGCCGCGCAGCAGCAATTAGGTGGCCCGGTTTCTCGTATCAAATGTCGTGTTCGCGATCTCAATGGTATGGCTTCAGGCGGTACGGTTGCCAGCTTTATGGCGACGATGGCGGCGGCAAAAGAGTCACCAGAATTGTTTCATGTTTTGGGTAACCCCTTTGCCTTAACCGCTGATTTTAAGGGCCCGGAACAACCTGCCGGTGATAAACCTATCTTCGAAGACGATATTAATAGTTGGTCTGGTCCTTTTATTATGGCCATGATTAATACTAAAAATGTACACCGCTCTAATTACTTATTGGGTCACCAATATGGTGAAAACTTTGTCTACGACGAGATGGTGTTAATGGGTTCAGGTAAAGAACCTGCCAGTTTGGGAGAGGGCATGGGTTTTGATACATCCTTAAAGCCCGGTGAAGGTCCAAGCAAAGCACAGCGCGAAGCGGGCTTGTACGATATTGTGTTTTACGGCACCGCCAGCGATGGCCAAACTATTCAGGCTTCGGTAAAAGGGGATCTTGACCCCGGTTACGGCTCTACCTCAAAAATAATTGCTGAAGCGGGTATTTGTCTACTGGAAAATACTACAACCGAAGGTGGTTGCTTAACCTCAGCACCTGCCATGGGCAGCGCTTTAATTGAACGTTTACAAAACAAAGCCGGGCTTATTTTCTCTGTAGAATAAGTAGGCTGGATTATAATCCACCACCCGAAGCCGGATTATAATCCGGCCTACCAGACTGTTAACCAGACAGGGAATGTCATGGTAAGTCTGCCCCAGTCATTGAATAATCTAACTACTGAAATAATTGTCCCTGTGGAGAAAAGTGTATGGTAGCCCCCATCTTAGATCGACGTGATCTTGAATTTATGATCTATGAATTATTTGATGTCGAAGCATTAACGACACGTCCACGTTACGAAGATCATAATCGCGAAAGTTTTGATGCGGCTATTGATACCGCCCAGACCCTGGCAGAAAAATATTTACTGCCTAATCGACTTAAGGTCGATCAAAATCAACCGACCTTTGACGGTGTTAAGGTGGATATGCCTGCAGAAATCAAGGTGGCCTGTGATGCGATTGCACAAGCGGGTTTAATTTCTCCCTGCGCCGACTTTGAATCCGGAGGTATGCAATTACCGCCTGTAGTCTCCGCAGTTGCCACTGGTTATTTAGCCGCTGCCGGTAGTACAGTTACTGGTTATGCCGGTTTAACTGATGCCAACGCCAACTTACTTGATGCCTATGGCACCGAAGAGCAAAAGCGTAAATGGGTTGACCCTATGCGTGTAGGGCGCTTTGCCGGCACTATGGCTATGAGTGAACCCAATGCAGGTTCTGGCCTTGCGGATCTAACCACCAGTGCCGAGAAAAACGAGCAGGGTGACTATTTAATCACCGGTAATAAAATCTGGATTTCTGGTGGTGACCATGAATTGAATGAAAATATTGTTCATTTGGTATTAGCCAGAGTCAAAGGTGCCCCCAAAGGCGTAAAAGGTATTTCTCTATTTATCGTGCCGAAGTTCCTAGTCAATGATGATGGCTCTTTAGGCGAGCGCAATGACGTTCAATTGGCAGGCCTATTCCATAAAATGGGCGGTCGTGGACACACATCAACAGCATTAAGCTTTGGCGAGAAGGGCGGCGCTGTCGGTTATTTGGTGGGCGAAGAAAATAAAGGCCTGACCTATATGTTCCATATGATGAATGAAGCGCGCATTATGGTGGGTGCCAATGCGGCACTGACCGCATTAACCGGTTACCAGTATTCTCTGGAATATGCCAAAGAGCGGCCACAGGGTCGTTTGCCCTCGGCTAAAGATCCTAATTCTCCGCCGGTCAATATTATTGAGCACGCGGATGTTAAGCGTATGTTGCTGGCTCAAAAAGCCTATGGTGAAGGGGCCCTGGCACTTTGCTTAATGGGCGCTCAGTTAGCGGATGACGAAAAAACCGCTGAGTCAGAAGAGGAGCGTAAGCAGGCCCATTTGTTACTGGATTTTCTAACGCCAATGATTAAATCCTGGCCTTCGGAATACGGTCCTAAAGCCAATTACTATGCGATTCAGGTATTGGGTGGTTCGGGTTATGTTAATGAACACCCGGTAGAAATGTTCTACCGCGATAATCGCTTAAACCCGATTCATGAAGGCACTACCGGTATTCAGTCGATTGACTTATTGGCGCGTAAAGTGCCAATGAAAAATATGGCGGGTTATCAGGCAGCGTTAGCAGCTATGGCTGCAACCATTGCTCAAGCTCGTAGCGATGAAGCCTTATTGCCTTATGCGGATGAGTTAGAAGCAGCTATTGCCACACTAAAAACCACCACAGAAAAACTGTTAGGCGCGATGATGGAGCAGGATATCGATTTAGCCTTGTCTAACTCGGTTAAATATTTAGATCTGTTTGGTAATGTTGTGATCGCCTGGGTGTGGTTAAAGCAAGGCATCGTTGCCAGTACTGCTTTGGCAGCTCAGCCCCATGAGAGTGATGAGAACTTCTACCGTGGCAAACTACAAGCGATGAAGTATTTCTTTAAATTTGAATTGCCGGAGATCAATGCCTGGGCTGCATTACTGCAGTCTATTGATAGCACCTCCCATGATATGAATATTGACTGGTTTTAATGCACTGTCTAAAAAAGATATTATGAACGGCTTACCAATCAATCGGTATAGCCGTTGCTGATTTCACTTCATAAATCACCACATAGGTATGCGCCTGGGCAACCCCAGGCGTAGCGGCCAATTGCTCCCCTAAAAATCGCTGATAGTCCTGCATATCTTTAACGCGAATTTTTATCAGATAAACAAAACCACCCACTACCATTGCGCATCCCCGCGCAGGCGTATTGCTGTCCGGGAATGATAGGCAATTTAATGGCATAACTCTTGCTGCCTGACTAAAAACGCCATCCATTTGGCATCACCGCCAGCACCAGTACTAACACCAGTACTAGCACCAACACAGAGACCACCGTGGCAGAGAACGAGAACGGTCAGGAAAAAACCGAAGAAGCGACCCCCAAACGCCTGGATAAGGCGCGAGAAGAGGGGCAGGTGGCTCGCTCTAAAGAGTTGACCACAACCCTGGTTTTATTAGCGGGTGTGGGCGGCTTGATTACTTTGGGCGGGGATCTTGGGCACGCCATGATGGACCTGATGCGGTTTAATTTTGCTGTTTCCCGGGAAGCCATCTTTGACTCCCAGTTAATGATGCTGCATTTAAGCGATACCACCTATGCCGCCATTGAAGCCTTGCTGCCTTTTTTTACGGTAGTTGTGGTTGCCTGTCTAATTGGTCCTACTGCCTTGGGTGGATTTTTATTGAGTGGCAAAGCGGTAGCGCCAAAGCTTAGCCGGATGAATCCTATCAAAGGCATTCAGCGAATGTTTTCGATGAACTCACTGGTAGAGCTGCTTAAATCCATAGCTAAAGTCCTTCTGGTAGGCTCTGTGTCCATTGCCATGTTGATGCTGTTCTATGCTGAAATTTTGGGATTATCCACCGAGAATATTAATCCGGCATTGGAGCATATGTTGGTTATTATCGGCTGGTCGATTTTAGCGGTTAGCGCATCGATGATCTTCATTGCCGCTATTGATGTGCCTTACCAGATTTTTGATCACAGTAAGAAAATGAAAATGACTCTTCAAGAAGTCAAAGACGAAATGAAGGACACCGAAGGTAAGCCGGAAGTTAAAGGCAAGGTACGCCAACTACAGCGAGAAATGGCCCAGCGCCGGATGATGGAAGCCGTCCCCGAGGCGGATGTGGTTATCACCAACCCGGAACACTTTTCAGTAGCCCTTAAGTATGATGTCGATGGCGGCGGGGCACCCATGGTGTTAGCCAAAGGCGTTGACTTTATGGCGATTAAAATTCGAGAAATCGCCAATGCCCATGAGATCCTGATCTTTGAAGCACCACCCTTGGCCAGGGCAATCTACTTTACCACTGAGGTTGAAGAAGAAATTCCCAGTACTTTGTATTTGGCGGTAGCTCAGGTGCTTGCCTATGTATTCCAGCTTAAATCCCATAAAGAGGGTAAGGGGAGAAGGCCGAAGCCGTTGCCGGAGATTGTTGTGCCGAGAGAGGCGCAATATGATGTTGAGGGGAATCCGGCGCCGGAGGAATAGGGACACTCTTCAAGTTCACGCAGTAATTTCAAGGTTTAAATTAAACGAGGCGGTAACCCCAAAAAAGCCGTCATTCCCGCAAAGTAACGTCATTCCCGCAAAGTAACGTCATTCCCGCGAAGGCGGGAATCCAGTGCTGTAGATTTCCGCCTTGGCAGAAATAACAGCATAAGCATGTAGTGTGGATTCCCGCCTTCGCGGGAATGGCATTAGTCATGTTGGTCGAAGCCTGCCCTCGAGGGGCGGGAATGACATAGAGGAAAGAA
>JAAELM010000373.1 GCA_024226635.1 Oceanicoccus sp.
AGTTTGCTCGCAACCTTTCCAATCCTCTTGATACCGCCAATAATCACCATGCCAACTATTGCAGAAATTGCTACTCCGAGAACAGCTCTTAATAAAAGCCTTTCGGGTATAATAGTTGAAATTTTATTATTACTTAATTTGTTGATGCTGCCATCATCATTTACAAAGCCGAGATTCTTTATCAGTTTATCGTTGTCTGAAGATGCAACTGTAAACTCATTTTTGCCTTCTGTAAAATCGGTAAACTCAATGCTGTTTCTATCTGTGGCTATTCCTGCCGTGACGATTCTGGATCTGTTTTCTGGATGATCATTTATAGCATTTAACAGATCGCTAACTGTTTTGGCACGGGAGATATCAACCTTAATTGTTTTTCCATTACTTACTTTTATAACAAACGTTTTGTCTTCTGTTGCGCTGGTCTCTTTCCCATTGTTCATCTTAGACAGTGGAGTAGAGTTGTGAAATTTTTGTGTGGCAAATTGGTCGGTAAAGGCGATGGTCATCGAATTCGACTGAACCATGTTGCCACCTCCAAATGTAGCGATAAGACCACAGATGGCGAATGCTATGGCCAGCCATTTGAACTTGCTGCCCATTCCCTTCTCAATATAGTACATAGGTCCACCGCTTATGCTACCATCACTGTTGATAACACGGTATTTATGTGCGAGAGTGCATTCGGCGTATTTGGTAACCATACCGAAGAGTGCGGCTATCCACATCCAGAAAATAGCTCCCGGACCGCCGGCATGTAAGGCGATTGCGACACCGGCGATGTTGCCAACTCCAACGGTTGCGGAAAGGGCTGCACAAAGTGCCTGAAAGTGGGTTATGTCTCCCGGATCATCTGGGTTATCATATTTACCTCTGGCTACTG
>JAAELM010000374.1 GCA_024226635.1 Oceanicoccus sp.
AGAACTACAGCACTTGCAGTGGCTATGGCCGGTGCAAGCCTTTTATCCGTTAATGCGACAGCGGCTGCCAAAGTCGATGCTGACTTGCCGGTTTATGAAAAGGCCAGCGGTGTATCAGGCAACCTGTCTAGCGTTGGTTCAGATACTCTGGCTAACCTGATGACGTTATGGGCGGAAGGTTTTAAGCGTTTTTACCCAAACGTTAACATTCAGATTCAGGCTGCCGGTTCTTCAACAGCGCCACCAGCATTGACTGAGGGTACTTCAAATATCGGCCCTATGAGCCGTAAGATGAAAGATAAAGAGCTGGCTGCTTTTGAAACCAGATACGGTTATAAGCCAACAGCGGTTCCAGTAGCGATTGATGCTTTGGCGGTTTATGTACACAAAGATAATCCAGTAAAAGGTATGTCTATCCAGGACGTTGATGCGGTTTTCTCTTCAACTCGCAAGTGTGGCGGTGCTACCGATATCGACACTTGGGGCAAGGCTGGCCTAACCGGTGCCTGGACTAACCGCGACGTTCAGTTATTTGGTCGTAACTCTGTATCGGGTACTTACGGTTACTTTAAGAAGAAAGCTTTATGTAAAGGCGACTTCAAAAACACTGTAAACGAGCAGCCAGGTTCTGCTTCTGTAGTTCAGTCTGTAGCGACTTCTATTAACGGTATCGGTTACTCGGGTATTGGCTACAAAACTTCAAGTGTTCGCGCTGTGCCATTAAGTAAAAAGCCTGGCCAGACACCTATTGCCGCGACTCCAGAGAACGCAGTTACCGGTGAGTACCCTCTATCTCGTTACTTGTACGTTTATATCAACAAAGCGCCTAATAAGCCTTTATCGCCTTTAGATCGCGAGTTTATCAAGCTGGTATTGTCTAAAGCCGGTCAGGAAGTTGTGGTAAAAGATGGTTATATCCCGCTTCCAGCAAAGGTTGTTGCAAAGCAATCGGCTAAGTTAGGTCTTTAAGCAGGTCTCTTGTTCTAACCCCCCCAGACTTGTATTAACCACGGTATTTACCGTGGTTTTTTTTGCCCTCCTATACGTCATTCCCGCCCCCGACAAATAAACTGCCCTCCCTAATACTCAACTCCAGAAGTCCGTATGACATTTGTAGTAAATAGGGGGTTGTCACATAACTGTAATATTTCTTACATACAATACGCTCCATGCCAAATACAGATACCCTACAGCCCCAATCCGCAGCCAAGAGCAGCATCTTTGACGACAGCCTTGGTGGCTGGCGTAAAGCCAAAGATAGACTGGCCAACTTCACCATTACAGCAGGTGGAATGGCGGTTTTGCTCGCTATCTTATTGATTTTCTTCTACTTATTGTATGAGATTATACCGCTATTCAAGAGCGCCAGCCTGAAGCCGGTGAGCAGTTATAGTCTGGAAGACAGTAGGGGAGCAGGTTCAGAGCCCCTCTATCTGGCGATGGAAGAGCAGGCCGAAGTAGCGGTTCAGCTTAGGTCTAATGGCCAGATAGACTTCTTTGCTGCCAATAGCGGTAAAACAGTCAAACAATTTCAGCTGCCATTGACCGCTGAATTAACCGCTTTTAGCCTCCATTCTGAACAACAACCCCTATTAGCGATGGCCACCGGCGGCGATGTCCTGCTGGCCAAGCCAGTCTACAAAATCAGCTACCCCAATGATAAGCGTTTGATCACCCCGCAGATTGAGTACCCCTATGGCGAAGAAGGGATTTCAGTCAGTGAGGGCACCATTAATAAAATCGCCGTTCGCGATACCGAAGAGCAGCTATTGTTGCTGGCAGAAGTGGGTGGCCAGCTGGAAGGTATACGTTTAGTTAAAGAAGAAGATTTTCTTACCGAAGAAATCCTGCTAGAAGAAGAGATTCTTAATCTGCCTGAAATTGATATCAATATTGAATGGCTGTTAGTAGGCCCGGACCAGCGCTGGGGTTATGTTGTTAGCAAGCGGGGCGACTATCGGGTTATCAACCTGAATAGCGAAGAGATTGTTGATAGCGGCCGTTTAATTGCTAAAGGCCAAGTCACCAATGTACGTTTTCTACTAGGTGAAATCTCCCTAATGATTTCCAGCGACCAGGGTGAAATCCAACAGTGGTTTATGGTGCGCGCTGATGGTGAGCCACCACGCTTGCAAAATATTCGCAGCTTCCAGGGTAGTGACAGTGCGATTAAGTTAACCGCTCCTGAACACCGTCGCAAAGGCTTTTTAGCGGTTGATAGCGACAATACCTTAGCCGTTTACCATACGACTTCTGGCCGCCAGTTACTTTCACAATCTATTGCCGATGCCTCATCCAATATTACTCAGCTAGCTATTTCCCCTCGTGCCAAAGCCTTGCTAACACAAAATGAAAAAGGCGAGTTTAGCTACTGGAAACTGGATAACGAGCACCCTGAAGTTTCCTGGCAAGCCCTATGGGAAAAAGTCTGGTACGAAAGCTATCCTGAGCCAGATTATATTTGGCAGTCCTCCGCATCCAATAACGACTTTGAAGCCAAGTACAGTTTTACGCCCTTAGCCTTTGGTACCTTAAAAGCCGCTTTTTATGCAATGTTAATTGCAACACCGTTGGCCTTATGTGGTGCTATCTACACGGCTTACTTTATGACTCCAGTGGTTCGCCGCAAAGTTAAACCGCTGATTGAATTAATGGAAGCACTACCCACCGTTATTTTAGGTTTCCTTGCGGGTTTATGGTTGGCGCCGTTTATTGAAAAAAATCTTCCCGGTGTGTTTAGTATCTTTTTACTCATGCCCGTTGGTGTTTTGTTGTTTGGTTTTTGCTGGAGCCGGCTGCCGGACAGCTTAAGGTTGCGAGTTCCCGATGGCTGGCATGCCGTGTTACTGATTCCTGTGGTAATGTTTATCGCCTGGGCCTGCGTGGCCGCCAGTGGCAATCTGGAACTGTTGTTTTTTGGTGGCGATATGCGTGCCTGGCTAACCTATGACCTGGGCGTTTCCTATGACCAGCGTAATGCGATGGTAGTCGGTGTAGCGATGGGCTTTGCCGTAGTGCCAACTATCTTCTCTATTGCAGAAGACGCTATTTTCTCTGTGCCCAAATCATTGAGCTATGGCTCATTGGCATTAGGCGCAACCCCTTGGCAAACACTGGTAGGTGTGGTTATTCCTACCGCCAGTCCCGGTATCTTTTCCGCCTTAATGATTGGTATGGGCCGAGCCGTAGGTGAAACCATGATTGTATTAATGGCCACGGGTAATACACCGGTAATGGATGCCAATATCTTTGAGGGTATGCGTACCCTGGCGGCCAATATTGCGGTTGAAATTGGTGAAACAGAAGTAGATAGCTCCCATTATCGGGTTCTATTCCTGGCCGCGTTTGTCTTATTCCTGTTTACCTTTGTTGTAAACACCATTGCAGAAATTGTGCGTCAAAGTTTACGCAAGAAGTATGGTTCTTTATAAATGACTTTAGATAAAGATAAAAAATTGTCCGTTAGAGATTGGGTTCGCAATGGCGACCCCTTTATCTGGATTAATGCCGCCGCAGTCAGTATCAGTGTTGTTGCTGTTATCGGTATTCTGGTGCTATTGGCGGTACGTGGCTTTGGTCACTTTTGGCCCTCCAATGTATTGGAAGCCAACTATGCCCAGCCGGGCCTGGCTGCCCAAAGAATTATGGGTGAAATTGTTGAAACCGAAAGTATCCCCCTTGAGCAATTACTATCGGCCGGTGTAAAAATCGAAACCGATAAAGCTTTTGTTGACCGCACCCTGATAAAGCAAGGTAATCGCGACGTAACCGGTACAGATTTTGTTTGGGTGATCGAAGATTTTATTGGCGATAGAAAATACCCTGAAGCCATTATGACCATTGAGCGCCGTGAGTGGGGTAACTTTTACGGTTATTTACTCGGTGTTAAAGAACAAGGGCAGCCTGTTCAGACCGATGATAATTGGGCTGAATTTCAGCGCCGCATTGAGCGCGCTTTAGATTTACATGGACAAATAGAAGGGATTGAAAAAGGCGCTATTGGCGCGATTAACTACGAGTTAGAGCGCTTGCGTTTAAGTGAGCGGGGCCTGGACCTGAATAAAGGTTTAAGCTCAGCTGAGCGGGCCACCCGTATGGCGGACATTAATGCTGATCGCGCGGTACTGGATCAAGAATACAGTGTGCTGCAAAAGCAATTGGCTGAGTTATACCAGCAAATTAACCGCGATAGCATTACTGCCAAAGCTATAAATGGTGCCGAGGTAGAAATCCAATTAGCTATGGTGGTTCACGCGAACCAACCGAATGGGATGGGCTTGGGTGAAAAAGCGTTTGCCTATCTTCTCAAGTTTTGGGAATTCCTAACCGACGAACCCCGTGAAGCTAATACCGAAGGGGGTATCTTCCCGGCAATTTTCGGTACCGTGATGATGGTGTTGTTAATGTCGGTAATGGTGACGCCCTTTGGTGTCGTCGCGGCGGTCTATTTAAGAGAGTACGCCAAACAAGGTGTACTGACCCGTACTGTAAGAATCGCAGTCAATAACCTCGCTGGTGTTCCCTCGATTGTTTACGGTGTATTTGGTTTGGGTTTCTTTATTTACTTTCTTGGTGCAGAGATTGACCGGGTCTTATTTGAAGCGGCTTTACCGGCCCCTACCTTTGGTACTCCCGGTTTATTGTGGGCTTCATTAACTTTGGCCTTACTAACCCTACCTGTTGTTATTGTGGCAACAGAAGAAGGTTTGGCCCGTATTCCCCGCGCACTACGTGAAGGCAGCCTGGCACTGGGTGCCACAAAAGCTGAAACACTTTGGCGAGTGGTTTTACCAATGGCCAGCCCCGCGATGATGACCGGTTTGATTTTGGCTGTAGCCCGCGCCGCCGGTGAAGTAGCGCCGTTAATGTTAGTGGGTGTTGTAAAACTCGCCCCGTCATTACCCGTTGATGCCAATTACCCTTATTTACACTTAGACCAGAAATTTATGCATCTGGGCTTCCATATTTACGATGTGGGTTTCCAAAGCCCCAATGTTGAAGCGGCCAGGCCACTGGTTTACGCCACAGCCTTATTGTTAGTGGTTATTATTGCCTTATTGAACTTTAGCGCGGTAGCCTTACGTAACCATCTGCGTGAAAAGTACAAATCACTGGAAATGTAGCCTGGAAATGTAGCCGCTGGAAATATAATAGAATTTAAACGATTGATGACAAGAGATAAGACTACCGTGAAAACGCATGCAATAGATTTAGAGACCATGGGACGTTCTGGCCAGGCGCTGGATATTGCCAATGAAGAAATCAGCCTATCAGTAGAAAACCTGAACCTGTTTTATGAAGGTGGCAAGCAGGCACTTCACGATATCAGCCTGGATATCCCCAAGCAGCGTGTAACTGCATTTATCGGCCCTAGTGGTTGTGGTAAATCTACGCTATTGCGTTGCTTTAACCGCATGAACGATTTGGTTGATGGTTGTGAGATCGATGGAAAGATCCTGCTGGACCGTGAAGATATTTATCAGCGCGGTGTCGATGCTGCGTCATTGCGTCGTCGCATTGGTATGGTGTTTCAAAAGCCAAACCCTTTTCCAAAAACTATTTATGAAAATGTGGCCTACGGTTTACGTATTCAGGGCATTAATAAAAAGCGTGTATTAGATGAAGCGGTAGAGAAGTCTCTGCGTCAGGCAGCGTTATGGGATGAGGTTAAAGATCGCCTGCACGATAGTGCATTAGGTATGTCAGGCGGTCAGCAGCAGCGTTTGGTGATTGCCCGTACCGTGGCTATTGAACCGGAAGTGCTATTATTAGATGAGCCTGCATCAGCACTGGACCCCATTTCGACATTAAAAATCGAAGAGCTGATCAATGAGCTAAAATCGAAATACACCATTGTGATTGTCACCCACAATATGCAGCAGGCGGCACGGGTTTCCGATTACACTGCCTTTTTATATATGGGCAAGCTGATTGAGTTTGATAGTACGGATACATTATTTACTAACCCAGCCCAGAAACAAACCGAAGACTATATAACCGGCCGTTACGGTTAACGACTAAGGATAAAACCATGATCGATAAAGACGTACATAGCCATCATATCTCGCAGCAGTTTAATGCCGAGCTGGATACCGTCAAAACCCATATGCTGGAAATGGGTGGGCTGGTAGAGCAGCAGGTTCGCGATGCGATTACCGCCCTGATCGAAGGTGATAGCCAGTCGGCGGAAACGGTTAAGGTGAACGATAAGCAAATCAATTCCATGGAGGTGTCGATTGATGAAGAGTGCACCCGTATTCTTGCCAGACGGCAGCCGGCTGCCAGTGATTTACGTCTGGTTATTGCTATCAGTAAAGCGGTTATCGATCTTGAGCGTATTGGTGATGAGGCCGGTAAAATTGCTACCCAGGCCATTCAGTTATCAGAGAGTGGTGAATCCCCACGGGGCTATAAAGAAATTCGCCATATTGGTAACCATGTAGGCTTTATGGTGCGCGATGCCCTGGATGCGTTTGCCCGCTTTGATGTGGATATGGCCTTGGCCGTAGCCAAAGAAGATAAGTTGGTTGATGAAGAGTACGGTACAGCAGTAAGGAGTATTATTACCTTTATGATGGAAGACCCCCGTACCATCAGCCAAATGATGAATGTGATTTGGGCACTGCGCTCACTGGAACGTGTGGGTGATCATGCCCGCAATATTGCCGAGCATGTGATTTATTTGGTGAAGGGTAGGGATGTTCGTCATTTCGGTATTAAGGAAATGACCGCAGAAGTGCAGGATAATCAATAGTAGCTATTGAGGAATAAAGATTCCTGCCCCCGGCCCTAGCGGCCAGTCCATCACAATCCAGACTAGTAGTAATAGCGACCAGCTTAGTAAAAACGCCAGCGAGTAGGGCAGCATGGTCGCTATAATCGTTCCAATCCCAGCCTCCTTGTCATAGCGTTGCACAAAGGCAACGACCACCCCAAAGTAAGGCATTAACGGCGTAATAATATTGGTGGTGCTATCGCCAATTCTAAAAGCCATTTGCGTTGCTTCCGGGCTAATCCCCAGTAATAAAAACATCGGTACAAAAATAGGCGCAAACAGTGCCCATTTAGCGGATGCGCTACCAATCAGCAGATTAATCATTGCCGCCATCACAATAAAACTCACCAATAAGGTGGGCGCGCCTAAGCTTAATGATTTTAAAAAGCCTGCGCCGTTAATAGCGGCAATAGCCCCTAGCTGGCTCCAGCTAAAATAACTGACAAACTGTGCGGCAAAAAACATTAACACTAAATAGCTAGCCATGGTCACCATGCTCGATTCCATGCCTTTAATAACATCATTCTTATGGCTAAAGCTGCCGCTGACCTTGCCGTAGATATAACCGGCAATAGCTGCGTAACTGGCAATAATAATGACGATACCTGTGATAAAGGGTGAGCGTAGGATGGTATTGTCCGCGTCTCGTAGCAAACCGTGGTCGGGTAATAAGCCCCAAAGTAATAAGCCGATAACAATCAGGCTAAACCAGCCGGTTGCACGCAAGGCGGCCTTTTCTTTCGGGAGTAGGGTAGTACTAACAGATGAGTCATGGTTTGTTGTGTAACTGCCAAGACGGGGTTCAACAATTTTTTCTGTAACCCAGGTGCCGACCAGACTAATAACAATGGTTGAGATAATAAGAAAATAATAATTACCTGCCGCGTTTACTTCGTAATCACTTTGAATTAAGGCCGCCGCCTCGGTGGATATGCCAGCTAATATGGCATCGACAGGGCCGATAAGAATATTGGCACTGAAGCCCCCGGATACCCCGGCAAAAGCGGCAGCAATACCGGCCAGGGGATGACGTCCTGCTGAGACAAACACCAAAGCTGCTAAAGGTATTATTACGACATAGCCAGTATCCATCGCCAAACTGGAAAGCACGCTGGTTAACACCACAAATAAACTGAGCAACTGTCTGGGAGCTTTTAATACCGTAGCTTTTAACACGGCCCCAATTAACCCGGAATGTTCAGCAACGCCAATACCCATAATAGCGACTAACACACTGCCTACCGGGGCAAAATGGGTAAAGTTGGTGACGGTTTTAGTGAGGATAAGGTGCAAGCCTTCTTTGCTCAGCAAGTTCACGCTATTGATCGTGTCACCGCTAATTGGGTGTACGGCCGATAGGTCCAGCCAGCTACTGATGGCGGAGATCACTAGAATGATCGCGCATAAAGCCATAAATAAAATGGTGGGGTTGGGCAGTTTATTACCTGCCTGTTCAACACGCTGCAGCAAAGAGTTAAGTAGCATGGGTAGGGCTCAGTGGTGTGTTTTGATGAAGTGGATTCCCGTCTTCGCGGGAATGACGAAATAGTTGGTTATCTTGAATAATGCCTTAAGTAATGAGGCTCTTCTTCGATGCCCAATAGGTCGCGGCGGATTAAATCCAGCGTTGTCGCCATCACCATTTTTTGAAACCATTGCCGGGAGGCGTTAAAGCGCAGTCTGCGGGTATTAAGTTTGTACCTGTTGCCCCATGCGATCCATACGGTGCCTACGGGTTTTTCTTCGCTGCCGCCATCGGGGCCTGCTATACCGGATACGGCAATCGCATAATCAGCGCCGCTGTTTACCATCGCGCCATTCGCCATGGCAACTACTACCGGCTCACTGACAGCGCCTTGCTCAAGTAATACTGCGTTATCAACGCCGACCATAACGGCTTTCATGGAGTTGGAGTAGGTAACAAAGCCGGCTTCAAATACTGACGATGCGCCTGCAATTTCCGTAATCGACGCAGCGATTAAGCC
>JAAELM010000375.1 GCA_024226635.1 Oceanicoccus sp.
ATTTAATAATTAGGTGTAGGTTTTATGGTTTTATTTCAACGGGGATTGAAGGCGGCAATGCTGGCACTATTGGTGGGCATCAGCCCCATAGCCACCGCACAAACGGCGACTGATGCTGCAGCCCAAGAGGGGCAAACCTGGACGGTTAACTTTAAAGAGACCGATATCCAGGAATTAATTCGTTTTGTTGCCAAAGCATCGAAAAAAACCATAATTATCGACCCCAAGGTCAAAGGTAAGGTTCAGGTTATTTCCGCCAAGCCAGTTACCAGTGAAGAGCTGTATGAATTGTTTTTATCGATTCTTGAAGTACAGGGTTTTGCTGCAGTAGAGTCCGGCAACGTTACGCGTATCATCCCCGCCAAAAGCGCCAGAACAGCGCCAGTAGAAGTTAAAACCGGTGAATACCTAAAAACCAGCAGCGGTATTGTTACTCAGGTTATCCAATTACAAAATATTTCAGCGGCAAAGTTAATTCCGGTGCTTCGCCCGCTAGCACCACAGCAAGCTCATATGGCCGCTTATACACCCAGTAATGCCATTATCATTTCTGATACTGCAGCCAATATTAACCGCATCAAAAAAGTGATCAGCAGTATTGATCTGTCCGCCGTGCAAAAAACCGATATTGTGCCGCTTGAACATGCTTCCGCCGAAGAAGTAGTAAGAATGTTAGAGCAGTTAAAAAAATCGGCATCGGCAAAAGGGCAGGCTGAAACTAAAAAATTAATCTTGGTGGCAGATAAGCGCACCAATAGCGTTCTGGTAACGGGCGATGAGCTGGAGCGTCAGCGCGTTAAATCGTTAATTCAGTACCTTGATACTCCGCTGGCACAAAGCGGCAATGTAAAAGTTGTTTACCTTGAATACGCGGTGGCAAAGGACCTTGCCGGCGTGTTAACCAAGGTTGTGCAGAATATGGAGCGAATGAATCAGCAAAACGATAAAGCCAAGGGCAATAAAAAAGCCACCGCAACCATTGAGGCGGATGAAGGCACCAACTCACTGATTGTCACGGCAGAAGCTGACATCATGCAGTCGCTATTATCGGTGGTTCAGCGTTTGGATATTCGCCGGGCGCAGGTATTAGTAGAAGCCATTATTGTAGAAATGACCGATGACGATGGTCGCGATCTGGGTATCGAGTGGTTATTTCTTAACGATAGCGGTTCCTATGGTTCATCCGGTAACCAGGGTTTGGGTGGCGCTATAGCCGCCGCTGCTTTTGAAACAGACGAGAACGGTGACCCCGTTGATTCCCGTGCAAGTATTGCACAAGTGTTAGGTGGTGCAGCTGGCCAGGTTTTGGGTATAGGACAGTTAGATGATGATCTAAGTTTTAATGTAGTCATTAATGCATTACAGGGTAATCGTGAAGCCAATATTTTATCCACACCTTCACTGTTAACACTGGACAATGAAGAGGCATCCATTACCGTGGGTGAGAATATTCCTTTTGTTACCGGTTCATATACCTCGACCGGTGTCTCCTCTAACCCCAACAGCCCGTTCCAAACTGTGGAGCGTGAGAATGTAGGTATTACCTTGAAAATTACCCCGCAGATTAATGAAGGGGACTCACTGGTATTGGCAATCTCCCAGGAGGTGTCCAACGTTATCGAAGGCAGCGCAACACTAAACAGCAACGTTATCACCAGTGAAAGAAAGATCGATACCAAGGTATTGGCAGATGATGGCCAGATTATTGTTCTCGGTGGTTTGATTGAAGATGATGTTACTGAGCAAGTTCAGAAAGTCCCTTTGTTAGGTGATCTGCCTGTTATTGGCGCTCTGTTTAGAAGTACTTCAACCCGCGTTGGCAAAAAACACTTGTTGATCTTTATCCGTCCTACTATCGTGCGTGATAAACGAATAATGGATGATGTAACAGGGCAAAAATATGGACTGATCCGCTCTCAGCAGTTGAGAGAAATTGAAGAAGGTATAAACCTGATTGATGATGAGTCCTTGCCATTGTTACCACAGTGGCGTGAAGAGTTGGAAGAGTTGCAGGACATTCAGGACAAGCGAGCGGCAGAGGAGAAAAAAATCGAGGCAGCAGAGCAATGAGATTAATGGCTTCTGTTAGCAAGGGTGCGCGTAATGGATAATGCTGAGACTATTATTCAAAATGAAGACCTGGCCGAGACCGATGCAAGAGTTGAGCGGTTGCCGTTTACCTTTGCCCAGGCCCATGGCGTGTTGTTGCAGTACGATAATGAGCAGCCGCATATTTTTTATCGACCGGGTCTAAAGGTTGCTACCTTACTTGAACTGCGTCGCTCACTAGGCCAGTCATTTACTAGCACCGAACTCTCCGAAGGCGCTTTTCAACAACGACTAACCCAAGCCTATCAAAAAGATAATAACGAAGCCGTGCAAGTGGCCGAAGATATGGGGTCGGATATTGACCTGACTCGCCTGGCCGATGAAATTCCCGATACTGCCGACTTGATGGATGCCGATGATGATGCACCGGTTATTCGTCTTATTAATGCGGTGCTATCACAGGCGGTGCGAGAGCAGGCTTCTGATATTCATATTGAAACCTTTGAAGATAAACTAACAGTACGTTTTCGTATCGATGGTATTTTAACGGAAGTACTGTCACCAAAACGAATGCTAGCTCCGCTGTTGGTGTCACGTTTAAAAGTGATGGCTAAATTAGATATCGCCGAAAAACGTGTGCCGCAAGATGGCCGTATCTCCATTCGCCTGGCGGGGCATGCCGTCGATATTCGTGTATCAACCATTCCTTCCGCCCATGGTGAGCGCGTTGTACTGCGCCTGTTAGATAAGCAAGCCGGGCAGTTGCATCTCGACCAGTTGCAAATGAATCAACAGGTACACGAGGCTTATACTAAGGCATTGCATACCCCTCACGGTATTATTTTGGTGACGGGCCCAACAGGTTCCGGTAAAACCACAACACTTTACGCTGGCTTAACCCATATAAACCAAAGCAGTCGCAATATTCTAACCATCGAAGACCCAGTGGAATATTTATTGCCGGGCATTGGCCAGACACAAGTCAATTCCAAAGTAGATATGACCTTTGCCAGAGGCCTGCGGGCAATCCTGCGGCAGGATCCCGATGTAGTCATGGTCGGTGAGATTCGCGATACCGAAACAGCAGAAATTGCCGTGCAGGCGAGTTTAACCGGTCACCTGGTTTTATCTACCTTGCACACCAATACGGCTGTTGGTGCCATAACGCGTTTGCAGGATATGGGTGTTGAGCCTTTCTTATTATCCTCAAGTATTATCGGTGTGTTAGCCCAGCGTTTGGTCAGGGTTTTGTGCGATCACTGTAAAGAAGAGCATGGGGCCAGTGAAGGTGAATTGGCTCTGTTGGGTATGTCCGGCAGCACCGAAGAGGTCACCATTTATCGTGCCGTCGGTTGTGACCATTGTAACCAGAGTGGCTATAAAGGCCGTACTGGCATTTACGAAATGATAGAGATTGATGATGACTTACGGGTCATGATCCATGAAGGTGTCGGCGAACAGGAAATGCTAACCGAAGCCCGCAAACGCGCCGGGGGAATATTGGATGATGGCCGCCGCCGGGTATTGGCCGGTGAAACAACCGTTGAAGAGGTGTTGCGGGTAACCGCAGCCTAGGGCTCACCATGTCGGCATTTAGCTATAAAGCATTTGATAGCAATGGCAAAATGGTCAAAGGCGTTATTGAGGGTGACTCAGAGCGTCAGGTCAGAAGCCAGCTACGCCTGCAGCAATTAAAACCTGTCGCCGTTACCGAATCCGCAGAAAAAATTGCCAAGCCTCGCTCGGGTTTTAATTTAGAAGGTTTATTTAAACCTCGCATCAGTCAGGCTGACCTGTGTTTAATCACACGACAAATGGCGACCCTGGTGCAATCCAATATGCCGTTGGATGAAGTACTGACCGCAACAGCCCAGCAAGCCAGAAAGCCGCGAATCAAAAGTTTAATGTTACAAGTACGCGCCCGAGTATTAGAAGGGCATAGTCTGGCCTATGCCTTGGGCGACTTTCCGCAAATTTTTAACGAAATGTATTGCTCCATGGTTAAGGCTGGTGAGACGGCTGGGTTTTTAGGTACGGTATTAGAGCAGTTAGCCGATTACACCGAAAACAGTCAGCATACTGCGCAAAAATTAAAAGGCGCGATGATTTACCCGATTATTTTAACGCTGCTCTCGGTAGCGGTTATCGGTGTATTAATGATTTTTGTCGTCCCTGATTTGGTCAGCATGTTTAACCATACCAAACAGGAATTGCCTGCTTTAACTAAAATAGTAATCGCCACCAGTGAATTCTTTTCTGAGAAATGGTGGACACTGATTGTCGGACTGATTGTTGTCATAGTCGGTTGGCGGCAATTATTAAAAAGCCCTGAACGTCGCAAGGTCTGGCACCGTATTGTGCTGAAACTGCCGTTTATCTCCGGCTTTGTCGTTGCCATGGATACCGCTCGCTTTGCTTCTACCCTAAGCATTTTAACGTCCAGTGGCGTGCCGTTGTTAGATGGTCTGCGAATAGCGGGAGAAGTCTTAACCAATCTGCGTTTGCGAGAAGCGAGCAAAGAGGTTGCTATTACTGTACAGGAGGGTGGAAGTTTGCATCGGGCATTGGATCAGGCGGAGGTTTTTCCGCCTATGATGGTGCATATGGTCGCCAGCGGTGAGGCCAGTGGCGAGCTGGAGAATATGCTGGCACGATCAGCGCTGACCCAGCAACGTGAACTGGATATGAGCTTGGATAATTTAATGGGCGTGTTTGAACCCATGATGATTTTGGTAATGGCCGCAGTGGTATGCACGATTGTGTTTTCTATTTTGATGCCCATTATCCAAATGAATAATTTAGTGGCTTAGTTTTAAAAAAGCCAAATGTAGCAAGTTAATAGGAAAAAATGATGAAGAAGCAGTCCGGTTTTAGTTTGATCGAAATAATGGTGGTATTGGTCATTATTGGTTTACTAGTCAGTATCGTAGCACCCAACGTATTGGACCAGGCCGATGATGCCCGGGTACAAAAGGTAAAGGCAGATTTTAGCGCGATTGATACGTCTTTAAGTATGTACCGTCTAAATAACTTTAGCTACCCAACCAGTGAGCAGGGTCTGGAAGCCTTAGTGGAAAAACCCACTATCGACCCCGTTCCCAATAATTGGAAAAAAGGCGGCTACTTAAAAAATCTACCGCTTGATCCATGGGGGCGTGCTTATTTATACCTAAGCCCCGCTGAGTTCAGCGATGATGATTATGATATTTATAGTCTGGGTGCCGATGGCGTTAGTGGTGGCGAAGACCAAAATGCAGATATTGGTAGTTGGATGAAAAAAGGCGGTGAAGGCGAATAAGTTGAGTAGAATTATTTCAGCACGGGGCTTTAGCTTAGTCGAGCTATTGGTCGTTCTGCTGATTATTGGTTTGGGTTTCAGCTTGGCCAATTTTAACGTGGGTGGTAATGAAAGCTACCGCTTGCTAAGTGAGGCAAAACAGTTCGCCAATAGCTCAGCCTTGATTGCTGAAGAGGCTATTCTTAGCAATACCCAGTGGGGGGTGGATATATACCGTCAACCTGCTGATAACAATGATGGTTACAACTTAGAGCAGTATGGTTACCGCTGGTTAGTTCGCAATAAAGAAGGCGACTGGGAATTAGCCAGCAGCAGCAACGGTGAAGTAGATTTTTTATTTTCCCCTGGCATCAGTGTCAGGTTGGAGTTGGAAGGCTCTGAAGAAGAAGTTGAGATTTTATTAAAGCGGACGGTTAATGAGCAGTCCAGTGTCTTTGACCAGCAAGAGGGCATAGCCGAGCAGTTAAGCGGTACTGAAGAAGAACAACAAGAACCACTGCTGCCGGCTTTATGGTTATTATCCAGTGGTGAAATCAGTGCCTTTAGTATGACGTTATATGATGCGCAAAGTCCCGATAATCAGGTTGAGATTAAAGGGGATGAACTCGGCCGAATTAAGGTGCTTACGGGGTTAGAGGACGATGAAGAAAATTAGCACGCAATCGTCGGGCTTTACTTTAGTGGAAGTGATGGTGGCGCTAATGATTGTTGCTGTCGCCGTTTCGTCATTGCTGTTCCAAATGATGAGCACCATCAATAATACCGCCTATTTACGTGAGCAAACTATTGCCCATTGGGTAGCATTAAATCAGCTGGAACTGATTTATATAGAAAACAGAAAAAACAACCAGTTAATCGATCGTGAACGCTCGGGTGTTGAAGAAATGGCTGGCAAGGAATGGTTCTGGACTATTAAGCCGGTAAAAACCGAGAATGATAATTTTAGTCAGCTAGTGGTGTCCGTTTATGCCGATCAAGATGATCAGGAGTCATCGGTGGTGAGCGTAACGGGTTTAATTGATCGGTTTCATAAAAAATTATGAAGCGGGCGATACTAGTCAGATTGTCTGCGGGTTTTACTTTAATTGAAGTGATGCTGGCGATGTTAATCACCGCCTTTGTCGCGATGTTAGCCTACAGTGGTCTGAGTACCTCGATAATCGCCGCCGAAGGGCATGAGGAGCAGGCTCAGCAAATTGCTGATATCCAGTTGCCCTTAACCATACTAGAGCGAGATATTCGCAATGCGGTGGCAAGGCCGATTAACAACGAGTATGGCGATGTTGAAGCTGCCTTAGTCGGCGGCGCTTTAAGTGACTACCCTTTGAGCTTAACGCGAAGGGGTTGGCACAACCCACGGGAATTGCCCCGTGGAGAATTGCAGCGAGTGCGTTATGTGCTGGAAGATGATGAACTCTGGCGTGAAAGTTGGTCTGTATTGGATCGCAATTCAGAGTACGGAGGTCAGCAGCGAACCCTGGTATTAAAGGGCGTGATTAATCTGGAGTTGGCATTTTTAAATGGCAATTCTGCTGGTGCATCTTCGAGTGTGCTGGGCGGTGAGTGGGTCGATATTTGGGATGATCCTGATAACTTACCCCTGGCAGTGGATATAAAATTTGAGCTGGAAAATTTTGGTGAGGTGAGACGTGTCTTTAGTATCGCCCAGCCTTAAAGCCAGGCAGCAAGGTGCCGCGTTGATCCTTGCCTTAGTAGTTTTGATGATGGTAACGCTATTGGCCACCACGCTCAAAAGTGATTTTCTGGTGACCTTGAAACGGGTAGAAAACCAGTTGCTGGGTAAACAGGCCTTCGCTTATATGGCCGGGGTAGAAGGTATCGCCCGCGAAGTTTTACAAACTGATTTGACAGCCAGCCCCGATAAAGACCATCGCAGCGAGGGCTGGTTATACAACACAATTGAATATCCGATGGAGTGGGGTGCAATAGCGGGAACCCTGTGTGATTTGCAGGGGCGTTTTAACCTTAATAGCTTATCGGGTAGTGGCAAAGGGACTGCGAGTTTTACCCCTGGCCAGGAAATATTTATCCGCCTGTTACAGGCCTTGAAGCTGGAAGAGACTATCGACCAGCCACAGGCGGAAACTATCACCAATGCGGTTTCGGACTGGGTAGATAAAGATAGTAATACCCGCCCAGAGGGCGGCGCAGAAAACGGTTACTATGGGGATTTAGAGGTGCCCTACAAGGCGGCTAACCGACCTTTTACTAGCGTCTCTGAATTGCGTTGGGTAAAAGGTATAACACCACAAATCTATAGAGCGTTACAGCCCTATGTGATTGCGTTAGATGGTAGTGCACTGCTTAATGTTAATACCGCTGAAGCTATGGTACTTCGTGCTATTAACGATACGGGGGTGCGCCGGCCTTTATCAGAGTCTGAAGCCGACTCCCTGATAGCGCAGCGCGATGGTGATATTACCGCAGAGCTTACGCAACAGAATACGGGTTATGACAAGCTGGAAGATTTTGCCAGTAAGCATCCAGCCTCAAAACTGGATACCAGTCGTTTTACGGTAAAAAGCGAATATTTTTTACTGAGAACAGACAGTCTATTTTTAGATAGAGAATTTACTTTGTACAGTGTGTTACATCGCAGTACCGGTGGCGAGATAAAAACCATCGCCAGGGGCCAGTCAGGGTTTGGTGAATGTGAGGCCGGGCCTGCTAGTAATGCGGACAGTAATGCAAACAATGAAAGTTAAACCATAGATAACCATAAAACAGGCAAGCGTTAATCGTGAACTCGATAATAGTAATAAAACCGTGTGGCATTGATAACTACGAGTGGTTGGTAGCCCAGAAAAAATCAGCGGCTGCCCCTCAGTTAATAGTAGGTGATGGTGAGCGCCTACAAGCGCAGTGCGAGCAAGCCGCCAATGTCACCCTATTAGCTAATGCTGAAAATATCACATTAAAAACCGTAGCCTTTGAAAGCCACGAACGTAAATTACTGCGTCAGACCATTCCCTATTCATTGGAAGATGATTGCATAGACGATATTGAAGAGCAGCATATTGCCTTGGGCGATATTGCTGGCAACTCTGTATCTCTGGCCATTATCAAGCGCGATACTTTGGACGAGAGTTTAATCGATGCCGTACCTGAAACCGTTGAAATTAATCAGTTGGTTTCAGAGTTATTGTATATCCCTCTACAGAGTGAACGTTGGAGCATCGTCGTTGATGGTGATCGCTGGTTGGTGCGTTCAGCAGCCTATGAGGGTTTTGCTCTGGAAGCGGATGCAGCCCCGTTTGCTTTGCAGTTAATGCTGGATGAAGCGGAGCAACTGCCCGAGGGGCTAACGGTTTATTGTAACGAAGAACAACAGTCAGCCATCAACGCACAACTACCGGAACTATTAAGAGGTATTGCTGACTGGCAGTATCAGGATTATTGGTCAGTGATGGCAACAGGTTTAAGCCAACAACAAGTTACAGCGACTACTATCAATTTACTTCAGGGTGATTACGCCCCAAGCCTGCCATGGAAAAAATGGTGGCAAACCTGGAAAGTGGCCGCGTTGCTATTAGCTACCGCCGTTATCTTTCAAGTGGCGGTATCGTATACCCAGCTTTCTGTACTGGAAAAGAATAACCTTGAGCTGCGTGCTGAAATAGAACGGGCCTACCGAACTGCTGTGCCTCGCGGTGCAGTGATGGATCCAGAAAGACAACTACGTCGCAAAGTCGGCGCGATGAAAGGTACATCAGGCGAAGGCTTTGTTTCTATTCTGAGCCAGATAGGCCCAGTATTGAATGCGGTGAATGGCTTAAGTGTGCAAAGCTTAAACTACAATGAAAAACAGTCGGAAGTTCGCATGACTATCCTGGCGTCGGGTTTTAATGATGTAGAAACCGCCCGCGCCAATTTAGAAAAACTAGGCTTAAAAGCGGAGTTAACCGGCAGCAACGCCGAGGGTGATAAAACCCGAGCCAGGCTACGGGTGAGAGGTTAAGACGATGCAGCAATGGTTTAATAATTTACGTCGCCAGGAACAGTTGATGCTGTTGTTCGGTTCTTTTGTGGTTTTGGCCTATCTATTATTTGTAGTGATTCTTGCGCCGATGTCTGCCTCGGTCACCCGTTTAGAACAGCAAAATAAGCAGGCGGTGGAGAGTTTAGTAGCGGTTAAAGAACTGGCCAAAGAATATAACGCACTGCAAAAATCTGGCGCGGGGAAATCAGGTTCTAAACAAAACCTTGCTCGCCTGATAGACACAACGGTAAAAGCCAGCGGCCTAACCATGAATCGTTTTCAGCCCTCCTCATCGGGTGATGTACAAGTACGATTTGAAAATGCGGTATTTAATGATGTGATCGCCTGGATTGGTGCGCTGGAAAATGACCACGGTGTGTTAGTTAAAGATCTGTCCATCAGCAATGGCGCGGCCACAGGTTTAGTCAATGTTTCTGTGCGCTTACGTCAGGGGGGCTAATTGGTGAAGGCTATTTTAATTGCCGTTGTCCTACTCTTAGTCGTCGCTGTGCTGGCGATTGCTAATGCTCCCGCCTCACTAGTACCGATGGCATTGGAAGAGTTAGAGAAACGTCAATTACTGGATCCCAAAGCACCAGCTATCACTTTGGCTAAGCTTGAGGGCACCGTCTGGGAAGGGCGGGCCAATGAAGCCATAATGACTATCGATGGTGAAGCTGTGTCCTTAGGTGTGTTGTCATGGCAGCTTGAACCTATGTCACTGCTAGACCGCACTCCTATTATTCATCTCACCAGCAATGCCCCGGAGCTTCGTCTACAAGGGACTGTTGTTGCCAATGAGAAAGGCGATATAAGCATTAACAATGTCGAAGGTCGCCTACCGATTAGTTTATTAGAGCCTTGGTTCCCGATGCTGGTCAAAGGTGATATCGCTTTTGTGTTTGATCATATTATTGTTAACCCAAAGCAATTACTCGCCATTGATGGCGTACTCAATGTGGAATATGTGGATTGGCTTGGGGGCGATTATGCTATGCCGTTAGGTAGCTATATGGCGCAGATCACACTGCAGGATAATCTGGTTCATGTTGATATCAATGATTTTAGTGCCAGCTTGGGGATGATGGGTTTATTAACCATAAACCCGGTCAATGGCGTTTATCAATTTGATGCCACCTTACAAGCAAGGCCGGAATTGGCTCCAGAAGTGACTGAATCAATAGCGTGGTTGGGCAAACGTAATAGTCAGGGTGATATTGTATTGAAAAGTCGTGGCCGGTTTTAAGCGTGCTTGCTTATGTAGTTAAAGTTACGTTTATTTTTTTACTGTTACTGCCCAGTACCCATGCCGAATTAATAACTGCGCTTAGCAATCAGTTCTGTTAGTGCTGTCCAAATCTGTTCTGGTAAAAACGATTCCATGCAATCAGACATCTCCGTGTCTCCGCCATCTTTAGTGCAGCTTCTGCCATAACAGGGCGCACAGCTAAAGTCTTCACTGCTGGCTATAATATGCTGCTGATTTAGACCCGTAGCGCCAACTAGCTGGTCGCTGGTAGGGCCGTAAAAACTCACCGAAGGCAGATCTAACATTCCCGCTAAGTGGCAAAGGCCGGTATCACAGGTCACCACGCCTTCAGCTTTATCCATAATGCCGCCAATATGGGATAGAGATAATTTTGGCAGTGCTATTGCATTGCTATGTTGTTCGGCAAGACGTTGAGCTCTGGCTAGTTCTTCATCATTGCCGCAGGGTAGTAGAACTTCGTAGCCAGCGTCCCCTGCTTGTTCAATCAGCTTATGCCAGTGTGACTCTGGCCATAGCTTGGTGGTCCAGCTGGCGTTATGCACAAAAAAAAGAAAACGCTCAGGAAGCTTGATGTCTGGCAGTTGCATCATGCTGCGGTCAATGCCGTAATCCGGTGCGGTTTGCGGCAAGTCATAACCAATAGCTTCAGAAAATAATAAGCGCTGTCTGGCGATAGCATGTTGGGATTTATCGGCATTATGTTGGTAGCGGTAAGCCCAGTGGGCCGGTGTTTCTCGAATACTGTCTTTGCTGAGGCCATGTATTTTGCCGCGGCGCAGGGTAGAAATAACAGCACTTTTAATATTGTTTTGCGCGTCTAATATCACGTCATAGTCGGCATGATTTAACTGGCTGTAGAAGTTGGCTAACTGCCCGCCAAAAATGGACTGGCTAAGATCTTTTTTCCAACGCCGGTGGGCGCTGCGGATAATCTGGTTGACGGCGGGGTGCCAGCTGGGCACTTCGGCAAAGGCTTCATCCACCACCCAGTCGAATTCAATCCCGGGAATGGCAGTGGCGGCATCGGTAAGTGCGGGCAGGGCGTGCATTAAGTCGCCCATAGAAGTCAGCTTGATTAATAAAACCCGTTTACTCATTGCCCGTTTATACCGTTATAAAAAAGGGGACTGAAAGTCCCCTGTAGATGCGTTAAGTATAACCTGATCTTAGCCCTGACTAAATAGCTTCTTGAGTTTGGCGGTAAAGCCATGGCGATTATGGTGCTTTTTAACCGCGGCCTCATCCGCCACAAAGTTAATTTGGATGGAGCGACGGCTGCCTTCAAAAGGAGGGTAGCCATGCCAGCAGTTCTCAGTGACTCGAAAGGCGAACAGGGTGCCAGCATTGGGCACCACTTCAGCATGCATATCGTCCATATTATGGCTGTTTAAGACTCTTAGCTTGCCAGTCTCTGCGGTCCAATCGTCGTTAAAGTAGATCAGGATAGTGGCGATTTTGGACACGGAATCGGTATGGACTCGACCATCCTTTGCCCTGGAAATACCTCTCAGGGTAACAATCATAGGCAGTGTGTTGAGGTCCAGCCCCAGTTTATCGGTGATTTGCTGACGAAATTCAGGGCCGTTGAGCTCTTCAATCAGGGCTTCAAAGCTTGGGCCTGACTCCAGGTCTTCCATTGTATAGCTGCCGCCACCGGTAATTTCCGGGAAGTCCTGCATCACTTGCGCAACTTTATCGCTGTTTAGAGATTGCTCAAGCATGAAATAGGGGTAGGGTCGTGAGTGTACTTCGGTGTTTTTTAGGGCTTCAATATTTAGTAGCTCGGGCATGGTGGCGTCTCAGTGATACTGTTTACGGGGATTATTCACTGGTTGTGGGATGGGTGCAAGTTTGGTTTGTCCTCTTCCTTCTCGGCTACCCCCTATTACCCCCCCTGAGTGATCTATTTAATATCCCTTCGCGTAATTACTAGCAAACACATTAATCAAAAAACTAATGCCAGGAGCTGCCAGAGGCTTAACCAATGATTGAACGTAATTTGGGAAACGTTGAGCGTATTATCCGTTTACTAATGGGTGTTTTGTTTTCATCCTGGGCTATAAGCCAGCCTGAAATGAATGGTATCGAATGGTTTGTTGTTGTTATATCCGTGCTGCTAATGCTCAATGGTATTTTTTCACGTTGCTACCTTTGGTTTGTAATTGATCTGAATACTTCTGAGAAAGGCGAACGCCGCTGTGATGCTAAAGGTTCCACTCTGTAAATAACACCACATTGACCTAGCGCCACTGTCCCAGTAAGGTTGTGTTCTTACTATTCCCGGTATCAAAAAAATGTCAGATGATCAAAAAGACGATGATCTTTTTCTTCAGGAAATGGGTGATGTTAAGCCTATCAAGGTGGAGAAAAAAGTCTCCCTAAAGCGCAGTGGTGATTCAGAGTTGGCAAAGGAAGCGCGGCGCAAGGCGGCCACCCAGGAATCAGGCAAAGATGAAAATCACCTCGCCAGCGACTTTGTTGATCTGTTAGATCCTTATTACCCTCTTGAGTTTAAACGCCCCGGTGTGCAGAACGGCGTATTTAAAAAATTAAAACAAGGCAAATATCCACAGGAAGGCCGGCTGGACTTACATCGTATGACGGTGGAAAAGGCCCGTACTGAGGTTTATAACTTTATTAAAGAAGGGGCGGCCTATGATTTGCGCTCCCTGATTATTGTGCATGGCAAGGGCAGTCATAGTAAAAAGGACGAAGCGCTGTTAAAAAGCTATGTTAATAAATGGTTGCCCGATATGGATGAAGTGCAGGCCTTTTGTAGTGCCCAACCCCAGCATGGTGGTTTGGGGGCGGCCTATGTATTACTAGGAAAGAGCGAGAGGAAAAAGCAGGAGAATAGAGATCGTTTAAGCCGAGGTAGAACCATTGCTGGTTGAAGTTTGGGGTGGTGGATTATAATCCACCCTACAATGCTGTCGTAGGGTGGATTGCAATCCACCGTTATTTACGCAGCGCCGTTGGCGCTAAGTACTTCGGCATAGTCTGCAGAGGCGCGATGCTGTTTAACAATCGACAGTACCGTTTCGCCTTTAGGATTGGTGGCGTTGATATTGCGATCCTGCGCAGTAAAAAAGCCAACAAACTCTGCAAAGTTTTCCAGGCGCATAGATTGATACGCTTTTAATAAAACATGAAAGTCCGCTTCAATATCTTCGGCGGGTTTGACGTCCAGGAAATCTTTAACGCGCTCTTCTGTCCAAACTTCATCCAGAACCTTTTCTTTATCTTTCTTCAGTGACATAAATCTCTACCTGTTTTAAAAATTGTGTTGTCAGCCGTTTAACTTGGCCATAAGAATTTTGTTAACCATGCCCGGGTTGGCCTGGCCTTTAGAGGCTTTCATAATTTGCCCAACAAAAAAGCCGGTCATTTTTTTGCGTTTGCCCTCATCGGCATTGCGGAAGTTTTCCACCTGCTCTGGGTTATTGGCAATCACCTCGTCAACCATAGCTTCCAGTGCTCCGGTATCGGAAACCTGCTTTAAGCCCTTGGCTTCGATTACCGTATCAGCATCACCTTCACCGGCCCACATAGCTTCAAAAACCTGCTTGGCGATTTTACCGGAGATGGTGTTGTCTTTAATGCGTGCAATTAACTGCCCTAATTGAGCTGCAGCTATAGGGCATTGCTTAATAGTCAATTCATCGTTATTAAGTTTTGCTGAAACATCACCCATCAACCAGTTGGCGGCTAATTTGGCGTCGTCACAGGCAGCGGCTGTTTCTTCAAAAAAGCTGGCCATAGTGGCATCGCCACTTAAAATGCCGGCGTCATAGCTGGACAGATTATAGCTTTCAACGAAGCGTGCCTGGCGAGCATCCGGTAGTTCAGGCAATGTATCTTTCAGTGCTTGAATATAATCATCATCAATTTCAACCGGTAGTAGATCAGGGCAGGGGAAGTAGCGATAGTCATTGGCTTCTTCTTTACTGCGCATCGCTTTGGCGGTTTTGTTTTCGCTATTGTAGAGGCGGGTTTCCTGGGTAATACTGCCGCCGTCTTCCAGAATGTCGATTTGACGTTCTACCTCTAGTGCAATGGCCTCTTCCATAAACTTAAAAGAGTTCAGGTTTTTGGTTTCCGTCCGAGTACCCAATTCCTCTTCGCCTTTTAAGCGCACAGAAATATTTACATCAAAGCGCATAGAGCCCTGCGACATATCGCCATCGGATATACCCAGGGAGGTTACAATACCATGGAGTTTTCTAGCGAATTCAACGGCTTCTTCTGAACTGCGCATATCTGGCTCGGAAACGATTTCGATCAGCGGTGTACCCGCTCGGTTTAAATCGATTCCTGAATTGTTCTGCAAACCTTCGTGCACTGATTTGCCCGCATCTTCTTCAAGGTGAGCATGGTGAATGCGAATTTTTTTGCTTTCACCATTTTGCAGTTGAATTTCAATTGAGCCAGCACCAACAATAGGATAATCCATTTGCGTGGTTTGGTAGCCCTTAGGCGAATCTGGATAGAAATAATTTTTCCGATCGAATACCGAACGCTTATTGATCTCGGCACCAATGCCTAAACCAAACATAATAGCATTGCGCAGAGCACCTTCATTTAACACGGGCAATGTGCCTGGCATGGCTAAATCAACCGCATTAGCCTGGGTGTTGGGTTCAGAACCAAAGGCGGTGCTGGAGCCTGAAAATATTTTGGAGGCTGTGGCCAATTGTACGTGGACTTCAAGCCCTATGACGGTTTCCCATTCCATAACTTAGCCCTCCGCCTTGATCGCCGGCATTTGCTGGTGCCAGTCGGTCGCTTGTTGAAATTGATGGGCGGCGTTAAGTAGCTTGGCCTCGGCAAAATAATTGCCGGTTAGCTGTAAGCCTGCGGGTTTACCATCTACTAAACCAGCGGGGATGGACATACCGGGCAGTCCTGCCAGATTGGTGGAGATGGTATAGATATCTTCTAAATACATAGCAACAGGATCGTTAGACTTTTCACCTAAAGCAAAGGCTGTGTTGGGCACGGTTGGGCCCATAATCACATCAACGCTGTTAAAGGCTTTTACAAAATCGTTTTTAATTAAACGGCGGATTTGTTGCGCCTTGCGGTAGTAAGCATCGTA
>JAAELM010000376.1 GCA_024226635.1 Oceanicoccus sp.
ATTGCCGTAATCGGTGATAAACGCGATATTCCACCTGAATACTGGGATACCATACCCGGTGTGGAGAAAGCTGTCCCGATCCTGACACCATACAAATTAGCCAGTCGTGAAGTTAAAAAAGTTGATACTGAAATCAAGATTAATGATCAGGTTTTAGGAGGCAAAAAGATCGGCGTGATAGCCGGGCCTTGTGCGGTAGAGAGCCAGGATCAGATTAATTTTATAGCAGAAGGAGTGAAGAAAGCAGGTGCTATTGCACTAAGGGGAGGCGCTTTCAAACCAAGGACCAGCCCCTATTCCTTCCAGGGGCTTAAAGAAGAGGGGCTTGAGTATCTTGCCCGTGCAAGAGAGGCCACAGGACTGGCTATAGTCACAGAAATACTCAGCCCGGAACATATAGACCTTGTAAGCAGCTACGTTGACGTATTACAGATTGGTACGAGAAACATGGCAAACTTCCTGTTGCTGGAGGCGGTCGGCAAATGTAATAAGCCGGTAATTTTAAAGCGTGGAATGTCAGCCACTTTAGATGAGTTTTTACTTGCAGGCGAATACATACTTTCACAAGGCAACCCTAACGTGATTTTGTGTGA
>JAAELM010000377.1 GCA_024226635.1 Oceanicoccus sp.
CTTGCCGGTGGCGGTTCACTGCTTACCCTGCCTATACTCATCTTCCTCGGTTTGCCAACTGCAGTAGCAAATGGCACTAACCGCATTGCAATCATAGCTCAATGTGGGTTTGCGGTTGCAGGATTTAAGAAGAAAGGTGTCTCTAATTTTAAGCTGAGCCTCCTGCTTTCAATACCTGCAATCATAGGTGCCATCATCGGTGCCTACTTTGCCGTCGACATATCCGACATCCTGTTCAAAAGAGTACTTGCCGTTATTATGATGCTCGTTCTCGGACTTATCCTCTGGAACCCCGCTAAAAAACGTCAGATTAGTGGAGATAACCCGGTTAGTTTAGGACGCCGCCAGCTCATTACTGCAATGACAGTCTTCTTCTTTATCGGGATCTATGGAGGGTTTATACAGGTTGGTGCCGGTTTCATAATTATTGCCGCCCTGACCACGATTACTAAATTTAATCTTGTAGTGACGAATAGTCACAAAGTATTCATTGCCGGTATCTTTACGATCTTTGCACTGATTGTATTCGCCTTCAACGGCAAAGTGTGCTGGGAAATTGGACTATGCCTGGCTGCCGGGATGGGACTCGGGGGTTGGATCGGGAGCCATTGGGCCGTTGCAAAAGGTGAACGCTGGATAAGAGCGGTGCTTGCAATCTGTGTTGTTGCGATGGTAATAAAACTTATTGTCTGATTTCGTGGAACGACGAATGACAGACGCTAATGACCAATAATTAGACAGAATTAACAAGGGGCGAAAGAGATTATTACCTGTTAAATTGATAGAGGAATCAACTTGTAGGGATAATATTTTTACTCTTGACGATTATCTCAATAGGTGACCC
>JAAELM010000378.1 GCA_024226635.1 Oceanicoccus sp.
CGTAAGCCTGGGGATCCTGCGTCCGATACCTCGTAGGCTGTAGCCTCGGGTTTCAGGTTGTCGATCTGTTTTGGGGTGCTGAATGTGCGCTTGGTCATGGCTCAATCCCCCGCCATCTGGTTGGTGGAATGGGTGCCATTGGGCAGGGTGGGCTTGTTTAGCCTAGATGTAATGATATACTCTTGCGCGGTCATGGTCGTGATACCTCTAATATCAGGTTGTGGCTAGAGGCTCCCACTGGTTGCTGCCGTTGGGGGCCTCGAATTGTACAGCCTCACTGACCCCTACTAACAAAAGGGAATGTAAGGCTAAGTTTCAGGTGACTTTTCAGGTGACTTTTACACCTGTTAGTCAATGTTAGACTATGTTACACATACATGCAATGGTGGGGGTCGTTTGGGCGCTAACTTGCGAATAAATAAGGGGATTAAGATTTGGTTGTGTTAGGGGATGTTACCTTGTGTTAGGCTTCTCCAATGCCTTGACATGGTGGGGGTCGTTGGTTCAACTCCAATCGCGCCTACCAATTTTTGGTTAGCTGGCCATAAGTGTACTCATTAGCAATTACCGGCAAGAGATATCCAGTCAAGAAGCCTGCGGCGCATTCTACCGCGCAACGCTGCGTTTTGTCTTTTTCCCAGCCAATCCCCTCTGAATAACAGACCACTTATCCGTAACTCTTCGTCTCTGAGCCAGGACGCGATATGCCCACTA
>JAAELM010000379.1 GCA_024226635.1 Oceanicoccus sp.
AGCAATCAACTGGCATTATCGCTGAGCATACTGAGGCCCAACTGGGGAAATAAATGTATCTCAATGACGTACTAGACTTTATTTTTCGCTTCATGGAGCAGGGCGGGCCAGTACTTTGGTTTATCGCCGCCCTTACCTTCGCGTTGTGGACACTGGTCTTCGAGCGTTTTTGGTATTTTAAAACCAGCTTGCGTCAAGATTTGGATTCCGCAATTAGTACCTGGGAAGCCCGTCGTGAACGCAAGTCCTGGAACGCCCGTCAAATCCGTCGTCAGTTAATTTCCCAGGCTCACCTGAAAATTAATGCTGGCTTACCCATGATCAAAACCCTGGTTGCCCTGGCACCACTGTTCGGATTAATGGGAACGGTAACCGGTATGATAGAAGTATTTAATATCATGGCGGTGACAGGTGGTGGTGACGCCAAGTCAATGGCTGGTGGTGTGTCGAAAGCGACCATCCCAACTATGGCTGGCATGGTCGCTGCACTGTCCGGCGTATTTGCCAATACCTATGTAACGCAAATTGCAGAACGTGAAAGCGTATTGCTTGAAGACCATCTGACAACTGATCATTAAGAGAAATATCATGCGCAGAAATGCTAATAGAAATGCAGGTGGAGAAGAAGGCGGCGAGATTGATTTAACGCCCATGCTGGACGTTGTCTTTATCATGCTTATCTTCTTTATCGTTACCGCTTCGTTTATTAAAGAAGCCGGTATCGAGGTAAACCGTCCTGAAGCCTCGACGGCTACCAAGAAAGAAAACGTAAACATCCTTATAGCCATTAGTGCCACTAACGAAATCTGGATTGATAAACGCCGCATCGACAAGCGCGCTGTTCGTTCTGTTATTGAACGTATGCATGCTGAGAACCCTAAAGGTGCTGTTGTTATTCAAGCGGATAACGAATCCAACACTGAAACTGTTGCTAGCGTGATCGACTCAGCTCGCGCAGCGGACGTTTACGATGTTTCATTGGCCACGGAAAACGATTAAGCCATTATGAATTACCTACGCATATTAATAGGTGCCGGGTTAGCTGCTTTAGTCACTACCGGGCTCTTCTATTTAATGCCGCTGTTAATTGAAATGGCGGACAAAACTTTGGATGAAAAACCGGCCACTAAAATTGCCGACATCACCATGCCGGACCGGGAGATTGAGGCTAACACCAAAGATCCCAAGCCCGACAAGCCTGATGATCCAGAAGAACCTCCACCTGATCTTGATCAGCCTGAAATCGACGATGTGGATATCAATCCAGACGCGGTTAACATGTCTCCAAACATGAACACCAACGTTAATATCGGTTTGGGCAATGGTCTTGGCGGTGCTGACGGTGAATATCTGCCAATTGTTAAGGTAGCGCCCATGTATCCTCGCCGTGCGAACAGCCGGGGTATTGAAGGTTACTGTACGATTGAGTATACCGTGACAAAATCAGGTTCTATTAAAGATCCTGTCGCAGTCGACTGTCAGCCTAAAGGTTATTTTGAACGTGCCTCTATGAAAGCGGCCCTTAAGTTCAAATATAAGCCGCGTGTTATTGATGGCGAAGCTATCGATGTACTGGGCGTACAGAACCGATTCACTTACGAGCTTGAAAAATAAAGCTCGTAAGTAATCAGGCTTAAAACTTCGGAATTAGCTGAATGATTATGAATGTTTTATCACTTACACCACTAAAACGCTGGGGTCGCGCTTTTCTAATTAGCGTACCAGTGTTAGCCGCGCAAGCGGTAGTTCCTGCTTTATTGCAGCCCTACAGCGATCAAGCGTTGATGGGTGTTGCCCAGGCGCAGGAAAAGAAAGAAGAGCAGAAAAAGCGAAAAACCAAACGCACCCAGGCCATGAACAACAAGGTCTATGAAAAATTGCAGGCAGCACAAGAAGCTGTTGAAGCAAAAGATATTGCCGGTGCGCTTGAAATTCTTAATGATTTGAAGAACGGTAGAAAGCCATTGAACGATGCTGAAATGGCTAACGTTCTGAATATGGATGCGTTTATTTACTACAGTAAAGAAGACTATCGCGGCGCATTAAGAGCTTATTCTCAAATCCTGACTTTACCTGAAGCCCCTGAAGGTACCTTGATTCAGGCGCGTTACAGTGTTGCCCAGTTGTACTTCGTCACTGAAGACTATGCCAAAGGTGTTGAAGCCCTATTGGAGTGGTTTGAAGTTACTGAAGCGCCAACAGCCAGCGCTTATATGCTGTTGTCTCAGGGTTACTACCAGTTAAAGCAATATGACAACTCTTTAAAGAATGTTGAGATCGCTATCAACATGTATAAAGAGAAAGGCAAAGTACCTAAAGAAAACTGGTACGGCCTACAGCGTTTCCTTTATTACGAAAAAGAAAACTACAAAAAAGTAGTCGTTATTCTTAATGAGATGCTAATTCATTATCCTAAAAAGCAATACTGGATGCAGTTATCCGGTATGTACTCTGAATTGAAAAACGAACCCAAGCAGCTGCATGCTATGGAGACGGCCTATGTTCAGGGTATGCTGGATAAAGAAAAAGAGCTGATCAATATGGCTTCTTTGCTCTTACTTAACGATGTGCCCTACAAAGCGGCCAAAGTTCTGGACAAAGGCATCAAAGAGAAAACCATTGAAGCTACGTCAAAGAATTTAGAGCTACTAGGTAACTCATGGCGCCAGGCCCAGGAAGTGAAAAAAGCCATTCCTGAAATGGCCAGGGCCGCCGGCAAGTCCGA
>JAAELM010000380.1 GCA_024226635.1 Oceanicoccus sp.
CAAGCAAATTAGGAAGTGGAACATCACAAAACATGCCATCCCAAGATTGCTGTGGAGAGTCAAACCACCTAAAACTATCCAGAATAGCGGCAAGTTCACTACTACACGCCTCAAGGTTATGTTTACCCTATAATGAGTCCCAAAAACTAGACCACAAGCTAAGTACGAAATAAAATAGAAGTAGAAAGCTTGTGGAGGCAAAAAATGAGTGTAAAACGGCAAAAAAGAAGTGCCAAGTTCAAATTTAAGGTAGCCCTGGAAGCCGTGCAAGGGCAAAAAACAGTCAATCAAATCGCCAGTGAACAGCAGCTCAATCCAGGCCAGGTTAGCCAATGGAAACGACAGTTACAAAGCCAGGGAGCCGTGATATTTAAGAACGGCCCAAATGTAAGCCAGCGCCAGCAAGAGAAAAAGGAAGCCGAGTTATACGAACAAATTGGTCGTCTGAAAATGGAGCTAGAATGGCTTAAAAAAAAAGTTAGCAGTATCAGTTGAACACAAACGGCGACTGATAGAGCCAGAGCATCCTGAGTTAAGCATCCGACGGCAATGTGAGCTACTGGACCTTAACCGAGCCAGTTACTATTATCAACCGGCCACAGCCAGTCCGTTCAATCTCAAGTTGATGGAGTTGATTGATAAGCAATACACTAAAACACCCTTTTATGGCTGGCGTAGAATGACCGTTTACTTGCGCCGGGTTAAAAAGTATCAGGTCAATGGCAAACGGGTGCGTCGTTTAATGCGGCTGATGGGCTTACAAGCCATTTATCCACGCTCTCGACCTAAAGGACAGGCTCTTGAACACAAGATTTATCCTTACCTGCTCCGTAATCTGGAGATTGTGCGGCCCAATCAGGTCTGGAGTACAGACATCACTTATATCAGAATGGCGAACGGCTTTATGTACCTGACCGCTATCATTGATTGGTATAGTCGTTATGTTTTGGCTTGGACCCTCTCCAACAC
>JAAELM010000381.1 GCA_024226635.1 Oceanicoccus sp.
GGGCGAGGACACTTCAGCCAGTTCATAATCGTCATAGGCATCCCAACGCTTGGCTTGACGCGCTAAGGCATTAGCCCGAAAGTTAGACTTACCTTTGGCCATAACCTGGTAGCCGCGATTGAGCAACCAATGAAAGTGCTCATCGGTACCCGCTCCGCCGTCCATGCGCCAAACCGTGCGTTGACGTTGGGACAGAGCTAACTCTAATGAACTTTCGGTGGCTAAGACGGCTGGTTCAAGACAGTGAAGCGTATGTTGATTGCCCGGATACAACTCAGACCAAAGCGTCTCTCGGTATTTAATGGCACTGACACGGGCCAATTGCCGTCCAGTTGCGTTTTTTTACCGCTGAAATAGCCTTTTTGGCTGGCCTGGGCTCGTTTACTACACGGCAACCCGCTCAGGTCGAAGTCAAGCCACAAGTAGCCCCGCCAATCATGCCTTAACGTTTGACTGTGCGGATACCAGATTTGGCTGACCGCCCGTCGTAATTGCTCAATGTTCATTAGAGTTAGCGCGTCCAAGGTTCGTGACAGTCCTGATTGGTCAGCTATCCGCGGCCAACCACAACTCTGGGCTAAAGTTATTTCTGATTTGAGCTTGGGATTGACCTCCGACAGGGTCGGACATCCCGCTAATATGCTAACCAGAACCTGTGCCAGTTTGTCTTGTGGTTTGAAATCACACGATTTCATCCCGATTGATACTTGACTCAATGGCTCTAATACCTGATTTTGTTTGTAATGTGCTAGCAGAACTGCTAAAGGTGCATACTGCGTGTTGATACATTCATTCGTGGTTCCAATTTCAATGGTCATCGGACATTCTCCTTTTTATTTAACTCTAATGAAGTTTGTCCTTTACCTCCGATTTTGGCTAATTTTAACCACTTTTTACGAGTAGAAATCCTTTCTCTTTGCACCAAAGGGTAGAATTGCCTTCCCTTTGCGCAAAATTAAGATTATAGAGGACGTATGCTGTAGACTTAACAGACGTAGGCTGGTAAGTGCCTGGTTTTAAACAATCCTTAGCCCTAAACTTTGGGGACCAAATCATCTTAC
>JAAELM010000382.1 GCA_024226635.1 Oceanicoccus sp.
ACAGCACTGGATTCCCGCCTTCGCGGGAATGACGGTTAGCCGCGTTTCCAGCCGTCTCTGGTTAAGACTATGCCCTGCCCTTGCAGTTTATCCCTGATTTCATCTGCCAGACCATAATCTTTGTCCTGTCGGGCTTGCTGCATGGCTGCCACTTCTTTATCAATATCCGCATCAGACATTTCGCCGTCGGCTGCCTCAACATAAAACCAAGCCTCAGGGTCTTGCTGTAATAAACCCATTAAACCAGCCGATTTGATAAAGAGTGATTTAAGCTGAGCCTGTTCGTCACCGGTTGCTGCTTTCATCTTTTTGCCTAAAGCGTGAAGCTCTCTAATAGCAATAGGCGTATTTAAATCATCCAATAAAGCCTGGTAAATATCCGTACCGGTAATATCCACCAAATCATCCACTGCCACATCATTCACTGACTGAAGATAGCTATAAAGATTATCCAGAGTCTTCTTCGCCGTATCCAGGGCATCAACACTAAAGTTTAATTCGGAGCGGTAATGGGCCGACAAAATAGTAAAACGCAGGACCTCACCGGAATAATGGTCTAGCAGATCTTTCACCATTCTAAAGTTGCCTAAAGATTTAGACATCTTCTCGCCATCAATATTGATATAGGCATTATGCATCCAGTAGCGCACAAACTGTTCACCATCATGGGCACAGGTGCTTTGGGCGATTTCGTTTTCGTGGTGCGGGAACTGTAGGTCGACACCACCGCCGTGTATATCGATGGTGTTACCTAGATGCTTTTCAATCATGGCGGAACATTCAATATGCCAACCCGGGCGGCCTCTACCCCATGGGCTATCCCAACCGGGTTCTTGTTCAGAAGAAGGCTTCCACAATACAAAGTCACCGGCATAGTTTTTATAGGCAGCGACTTCAACACGGGCGCCGGCTAACATATCTTCTAAGGAGCGCTTGGCCAACTTGCCGTAATCATTCATGGATTTAACATCAAATAGCACATGACCTTCAGCGGCGTAGGCATGGCCCTTTTCAATCAGGGTGCTAACCATGGCAATCATTTCACCTACATGCTCGGTGGCGAAAGGAACCACATCCGGCTCCAGGTTATTCAGCTCAGCCATATCATCAAAATAGGCTTTGGTATAACGGGCAGACACATCGCTGATGGCCTCGTTATTATCGCTGGCCGCCTGCATGATTTTGTCATCGATATCGGTGATATTGCGGGCGTAGATAACGTTGCTATAGAGGGTTTTTAATAGTCGATATAAAGTATCAAATACCACAACCGGGCGAGCATTACCGATATGGACTCGGTTATAGACGGTGGGGCCACAAACATACATTTTTACTGTATTGGGTTCTATCGGGATAAAGACTTCTTTTTCGCCGCTATAGCTGTTGTAAACTTTTAAGGTCATAGTGTTCTTTAAATTATTAATCAATCATGCCAATAATTGCATACTGGCCATTAAAACGCACCGCTTCTTTGCCTCGACACCAAATACTGGAGCTAACTTTGGCGCGGGCTTTGCCGCGGTTATGGAAGGATTCAAAAAAACCATCCCAATCCGCATCATCGGGCTCGTAGCAGGTGGCGATAATCACCTCATCATCCACCGGCGCCAGATAATCAATCTCAGCGTGGCTCACCACCATATTCGGGTTAATGCCCCGCTGACGACCTTGCAGATAAACCATGCCCCAGCAATTCATAACAGATACACAGTAGAGGCTACCGCCAAAGGCCGTCATCTTATCATTAACAGACGGGTTTAAATCAATCGCCAATGAACACTTATCGCCGGTGTACTCATGCAGACGCATATTGAGGTATTTGGTGATGGGCAGCGTTTCGGCAAAAAACTCATCCAGCAAAGGACCTGCCTGTTCAGGAGGTAATAATTCAGCCATGGTTATAGTAATTCGATTAGTGTTTTGGCGGCGATATACGGTGTGGTTTCGCCATTGACAACCTTTTTATACAGGTCGGGTAACTGTTGTTTTACTTCAGGGTTTTGCTTGAGCTTGAGCTCCAGCATCTCGAATAATAATTTCTCCATCCACTCCTGGTTTTGTCGGGAGCGTTTTTCATGGAAGGCGTTATTCTTTAATGCATCGACATGATAATTAGAAATCATGCCCCATATAGTGTCGATATTATTATTCTCATGGGCGGAGCATGTTAATACCTGTGGCGACCAGAAAGAGGCCTGCCGTAATAGGTGCAAGGCGTTTTCATAATGGCGCCTGGTTTGTTGCGCGAGGTTAATCGATTCGCCATCGGCCTTGTTCACCACCAAAGCATCCGCCAGTTCCATAATGCCTTTTTTAATCCCCTGCAATTCATCCCCGGCATTGGGCAGCATTAGTACCATAAAGAAATCGACCATACCGGCCACTTCGTATTCGCTTTGCCCCACTCCTACGGTTTCAACCAGTATCACATCGTAACCCGCCGCTTCGCACAGCAGCATGGTTTCACGGGTTTTTTGGGCTACACCACCCAAGGCACCTTCTGAGGGCGAAGGACGAATAAATGCAGCGTCATTACGCGACAACTCTTCCATCCGGGTTTTATCGCCGAGGATGGAACCGCCCGCTAAAGGAGAGCTGGGATCTACCGCCAAAACCGCAACTTTTTTACCAAGGGAGATCAGGTATAAACCAAAGGTCTCAATAAAGGTGGATTTACCCACACCCGGAATACCGGTAATACCAATACGAATACTATTGCCGGCTTTAGGTAGAACTTGTTCGAGAATTTGCTGAGCTTCAGCACGATGAAGATCTAACTTACTTTCGACTAAAGTAATTGCCTTGGCGAGCGCCCGGCGATTACCCTGCTGTAATTGGTCCAGGTCGATCGTCATTTATAATTTATAAGCCGCATTAATGGAGTCCAGTACATCGCGGGCCGCTAGTGGAATTTTGGTACCGGGACCAAAGATACCTTTAACGCCTGCGTCATACAGGTAATCATAATCCTGTTTAGGAATAACGCCACCGGCCACTACGATAATATCGTCGGCGCCCTGCTTTTTCAGTTCTTCGATCAGTGTAGGTACCAGGGTTTTATGACCCGCTGCCTGCGAGGAAACGCCCACAACGTGAACGTCATTTTCTACTGCCTGCCTGGCAACTTCTTCCGGGGTTGAAAACATCGGAGATAAATCGATATCAAAACCTACATCAGCGAAGGCTGTGGCAATCACTTTGGCGCCACGGTCGTGACCGTCCTGCCCCATTTTACACACTAGCATACGAGGGCGACGACCATGCTTCTCAACAAAGTTATCGATATCACCCGAGATACCTTGCCAGTTTTCATCGTCCTGATAAGCGCTACCATAAACACCAGACACAGTCTGTGTGTTAGCGTTAAAGCGACCAAACTCACGTTCCATAGCGAATGAAATCTCCCCGACTGTCGCCCGTAAGCGAGTGGCTTTGACGGCCAAGTCTAGCAGATTGCCATTGCCAGTCACAGCGGCTTGGTAAATCGCCTCCAAAGCATCTTCTACAGCCTTTTCATCGCGGTTGCTGCGAATTTCGGCCAGGCGGGCAATTTGTGAGTCACGCACCGCATTGTTATCGATTTCCAGAATCTCAACATCGTCTTCTTCTTCAAGGGTGTATTTGTTAACACCGACGATAACGTCATCACCGCGGTCGATACGGGCTTGCTTTTTCGCTGCCGATTCTTCGATACGCAGTTTTGGAATCCCGGTTTCAATGGCTTTAGCCATACCGCCTTTATCTTCCACTTCCTGAATCAGTTCACGGGCTTTATCGGCGATCTCTTTAGTCAGGCTTTCCATCATATAAGAGCCGCCCCATGGATCAACCACCTTAGTAATACCGGTTTCTTCCTGAATAATTAACTGGGTATTACGGGCAATACGTGAAGAGAACTCTGTAGGTAGCGCAATCGCCTCATCTAAAGCGTTAGTGTGCAAAGACTGGGTACCGCCGAACACAGAGGCCATGGCTTCAATCGTGGTACGCACCACATTGTTATAGGGATCTTGCTCGGTTAAGGACCAACCTGAAGTCTGGCTATGGGTACGCAACATGGAAGACTTGGGGTTAGCAGGATTAAATTCACTCACAATTTCGGCCCACAATAGGCGGGCCGCGCGCATTTTGGCGATTTCCATATAGAAGTTCATACCAATGCCCCAGAAGAAAGACAGGCGTGGTGCAAACTGATCAATATCCAAACCGGCTGCAATCGCTGTGCGGATATATTCTTTACCGTCCGCCAAAGTGTAAGCTAATTCCAGTGCTGCATCGGCACCGGCTTCCTGAATATGGTAACCGGAAATAGAAATGGTGTTGAACTTGGGCATATTTTCAGTGGCATAGGAAATAATGTCCCCAATAATTTTTATTGAAGGCGCCGGTGGGTAGATGTAGGTATTACGCACCATAAATTCTTTCAGGATATCGTTCTGGATAGTACCCGCTAGTTGATCCTGGCTAACGCCCTGCTCTTCTGCGGCTACAATATAACCCGCCAGTACCGGCAGTACCGCACCGTTCATGGTCATAGACACCGAGACTGTATCCAATGGAATACCATCAAATAAAATTTTCATATCTTCGATAGAATCAATCGCCACACCCGCCTTACCCACATCACCAGTTACGCGAGGATGATCGGAATCATACCCACGGTGAGTGGCCAAATCGAAAGCTACAGAAACACCCTGACCACCTGCCGCTAAGGCTTTGCGGTAGAAAGCGTTAGATTCTTCAGCGGTTGAGAAACCCGCGTACTGACGAATCGTCCATGGGCGACCGGCATACATGGTTGCCTGCGGCCCACGAATATAGGGCGCAGTACCTGGCATAGTATTGGTATATTCCAGGCCGGCAATATCTTCAGCGGTATATAGGCATTTAACATCTATACCCTCTGCTGTATTCCAAGTCAGCTCATCGGGGCTTTTACCTTGCATTTGTTGAGTGGCAGCTTCTCTCCACTCTTCGACACTGGCTTGCTTGGGTTTGTAATCAGACATGATCAACCTTTATTGAATACTCAGTGCTCTTCACCGGGCTGATTGAGTTCAATCAACACACCGTCACAGGACTTGGGATGAATAAAAATAACTTTGGAGTTATGCGCGCCACTGGAGGGGCCATCGGATAAAAACTGATAGCCCTTCTCTTTTAAGCGAGCAATATCTTCTTCAATATTGTCGGTGCGAAAACACAGATGATGCATGCCGCCACCTTTCTTTTCCAGATATTTGGCAATAGGACCTTCACCACGTAAAGGGTGAACCAGCTCAATACTAGTAGGAGGCAATGGGAAAAAAGCCGTTGAGGTTTTAGCCGCCTCAACATCTTCAGTGCCTTCAAAGGTTAACCCAAAGTCGTCCATAAAGCGCTTGATACTGGCCTCTAAATCGGGAACGGCGATAGCAATGTGATCTAATGCAACAATCATAATCTTTACTCTATTTTACGCACTGCAGAAATAAAGCAGTGCTTTTTTGTCGACGCGCTTTAATTTCCCCGGGGGTTTCCACCACTGCAATTTCATCTGGTGTAATCTTAAATAGCGGCTGGCCTTTTTTGATAATCACA
>JAAELM010000383.1 GCA_024226635.1 Oceanicoccus sp.
AAAAAACCTTTAATCGAATACTGACTCCTTTCGAAGAATTCATACATCGTCAAGCTACCAGTGGCATGCTGTTAATGTTAATGGCTATTCTGACTATGGTATTGGCAAACTCCGGTTTTTCTGGATTTTATTACGACCTGATAGACACGCCTATTTCAATAGATATCGGTTCATGGGGGATTGAAAAAACCCTGCATCATTGGGTCAACGATGGTTTGATGGCCCTGTTTTTCTTTGTGGTCGGTTTGGAGCTAAAACGCGAAATTTTAGTTGGTGAATTAGCAGACGTACGCAAAGCTACGCTTCCGATTGCGGCAGCGATTGGTGGCATGACCGCACCGGCGCTCATTTACTATCTTATTAATCCGGAAGGGGCAGCGGCCGGAGGTTGGGGCATGCCAATGGCTACAGACATTGCTTTTGCACTTGGCGCGTTGGCCCTGATGTCACACCGTGTGCCTAAAGCCCTGATTACTTTTTTAGTAGCCTTGGCAATTGTAGATGATATAGGAGCAGTAACGGTTATTGCGGTTTTCTATACAGATACTATTGCATTAGATGCGCTGGCTGTTGCTGGGGGCTTGTTTGGCTTGCTCATAGTGTTTAATCGTGGTGGTATTCGAAACCTGACTCCCTATCTCGTTGTTTCCGTTTTATTATGGTATATGCTTATGCTATCTGGCGTACATGCTACCTTGGCGGGGGTCCTGGCTGCTTTTTCTATTCCTGCAATACCTAAATATGATCCGAAGAGTTTTAATCGGCGTGTTAAATATTTAATGAAGCGGTATGAGTTTAGTCATCAACAAGATAAAAATATCATGAACAATGCTGAGTTACGTGACATTGCTTGTTCCCTGGAAAGCAGTGCGCAAAGGGTTCAAACCCTGTCACAGCGCCTGGAACATACATGGCACATACCCGTAGCTTACATCATTGTTCCCGTTTTTATATTAGTTAATGCCGGTACCACGCTGGAACTAGCCTCTTTGAATGATACGCTGACCCATCCTGTGGCATTAGGAATATCGTTGGGTCTTATCGTTGGGAAATTTGTTGGTATTACCGGCGTAAGCTGGCTGCTCTTGAGGTTTGGACTCGCACGTTTGCCAAAGGATGTGCGTTTCACCCAAATTGCCGGGGTATCATTGCTGGCTGGAATTGGTTTTACCATGTCGATGTTTATTGCTGAGCTTGCCTTTGAACACCAGGAAAATCTATTACTTATATCCAAAACAGGACTTATGTTCGCTTCTCTCATTGCAGGTGTCGCTGGTTCTGTCTGGTTGTTTGTTGCAAGCAAACAAGCAAGTCAGTAATGATTGGAGACTTGCTTGTGCCGGAATAACTAATTTTCTGGTATAATTGCTTCCCAAAGCGGATGACAGGGTTATTAACCAATTCCTATAATGCGTTCAGGAGATAGTAAGTACCTGCTCCGGCCAGATAACCGGCCAGTGCCAGTAAGCTCATCTTGCTCAGATACCAGATAAAATCAATTTTAAGAATACCCATGACAGCTACACCTGCCGCTGATCCAATTATTAAGACACTACCTCCTGTTCCGGCGCAATAGGCCAGGAGTTCCCAGAATG
>JAAELM010000384.1 GCA_024226635.1 Oceanicoccus sp.
AAACAGCGTACGAGAGCCTTGATGAAAGAAGCCGACGTGAGCGTTAGACGGCGTAGAAAATACAAAGTAACGACCAACAGCGACCATCAGCAACCTGTATTCGATAACGTGCTGTCACGCGACTTTGATGCGCAAAAACCAGACCAGGCGTATGTCTCTGACATTACCTATATCTGGACGCAGGAAGGGTGGCTGTATCTGGCCGTTGTCATCGATCTGTTCTCACGCAAAGTCGTGGGTTGGAGTATGTCTTCACGGATGAATGCCCAGCTTGTGTGTGATGCCTTAACAATGGCTTTATGGCAACGTAAGCCCAAGGCTGGCCTGATACATCATTCGGATCGTGGTTCGCAATATGCGAGCCGACAATTTAGACAGCTAATGACGCTGTACAAGGTAACAGGTAGCATGAGCAGGAAAGGCGATTGTTGGGACAATGCCGTTGTAGAGAGCTTCTTCGGCACATTAAAACAAGAGCGAGTGCAATGGCGTCATTACCAGAGCCGTCATGCTGCTCAGCAGGATATCCTGCAATATATTACTATGTTTTATAACAGCCAAAGAATGCACTCATATCTGGATTACAAAAGTCCAAACCAATATGAAGCTGACATGGCTAACTTAGGAAAAGCGGCTTAACTGGGTTGTGTGAATTTGGTTGACCACGTCAGTCGGGGCGTATTGCTGATATTGCCATTGATCAAAACAACCCTTCTACGTGGTATACGGCGGTTGGCTCTGGCGGAGTGTGGAAAACCACGAATGCGGGAACAACCTGGACGCCGGTATTTGACAAGCAAGCCGTTTATTCCATTGGTGACGTCACTATTGCG
>JAAELM010000385.1 GCA_024226635.1 Oceanicoccus sp.
ATACATGACCCTTCTGTTTCAGCAGACAGGCTTGTGATTGACTCCACTGGCACTGTAGGTATTGGCACAACTTTCCCCGCAAGCTCGGCCCAGCTGGAGGTGAATAGCACCACGAAAGGCTTATTACCACCCCGGATGACAGAAACACAAAGAGACGGGATATCAAGCCCAGCAGCAGGCTTACTTATTTTTCAAACCGATGGCATACCTGGCTATTATTACTACAGCGGCACGGATTGGATTGGCATAACGGGTGATGGGCCAGGAGCAATTTCAGCTTCATCCGTGATTGATTGTGATGGCAATACCTACCCGACAATTACCATTGGAAACCAGGTGTGGATGGCTGAAAACCTGCGGGTAACACATTACAAGAATGGCGATGCCATTCCGCGTGTATGGGATGCCGCAACGTGGGAAGGGCTTAGTACGGGTGCATGGTGCTCGTATCGGAATCTTCAGAGCAACTTTGAGACGTATGGAGCCCTTTATAACTGGTATGCCGTGGATGATAGCCGCGGACTCTGCCCCGAGGGCTGGCGTGTTCCAACAGCTTTTGAGATAATTACATTAGCAGATTATTTGGGAGGAACAAGTGTGGCCGGAGGTAAAATGAAAGCTACCAGCGATTTGTGGAATAGTCCAAATACAGATGCAACCAACTCAAGTAGTTTTTCAGGCCTTCCGGGCGGCTTTTGTACCTGGCTTTTTAGTTTCGACGCCAAGGGCATCGGCGGTTACTGGTGGTCGTCTGTTGGGTACTCATCGACCCAAGCCTGGTTCTGGAATTTGTATTCTGGCGATGGCGATGTGGTCCTTACCCAATTCGAAAAGCGAGGTGGCTTTAGTGTCCGTTGCCTCCGGGATTAACCCTGTGGAATTGCGGCATAGCCGCACCACTGAGGGTATTCCACAGGGTTAAGACGCTTTGACTACCTGCCAGCCGAAGCTTTAGCGTAGGCTGGTTTAACTATTTTATTATCGCGAGCGGTCGAAATTTTTAAAGGATTTAACATAAAAAATAATAACAATGAAAACAAAAATTTTAACTACAGTACTCGTACTCTTAAGCATCGGCCTTTTTGCCCAGGTA
>JAAELM010000386.1 GCA_024226635.1 Oceanicoccus sp.
AGCAAACGGTTTATGTCGGTGATGATGTATGGAGTGGTGGCATTATGCCAAGTGAGGTAAAGTTTAGTTTTACTCCAAAAGTCGGGGCCGATAACGAGGCAGACTATGAATCATTATGAAATCACTGAACTGCAAAGAAATATGGCTAATCTGGTTCGTATCGGTACGATTGCCGAAGCTGATTATGTTAATGCCAAAGTGCGAGTTCAGATCGGGGAATTGCTGACGGGTTGGTTGGACTTTATCAGCTTCCGGGCGGCCTTGGTTAAAGTGTGGTGTCCGCCGGAAATTGGTGAACAAGTATTAGTTGTCTCTCCCGGCGGTGACCTTGCACAAGGCGTTGTCATGCCAGCCTTATATCAACAGACTTTTCCGCCAACTGCCGCAACTTCAACCATTACCAAACTGACTTTTGCCGATGGGGCTAAACTGGAATATGATTCAGCTGCTCATCACTTACAGGCAATTTTGCCCGGCGGTGGCACGACTACCTTAATCGCCGACGGCGGTATTACCATAACTGGCGATATCACCGTCACTGGAAAGATTGTCAGTACTGGTGATCAAATTGCGGGTGGAATTTCTCAGATTAACCATGTCCATGGCGGCGTAAAAGCGGGTGGCAGCACTACAGCGAAGCCGCAATAAAAAAAGAGCTGGAAAGGGGTATTAACTCCTCGACTGTCTCCTCTTCTCTACAGCCTTCCTCTTCTCTACAGCCTTCCTCTTCTCTACAGCCTTCCTCTTCTCTACCCCTTTCCAGTGAAGTCGAGTGAATTACGATTATAAGTTTAAAAATCTTCTTTGTCAATAGCCATTAATACAAATTAGTATAAAAATATTAATTAATACTAATAAAGG
>JAAELM010000387.1 GCA_024226635.1 Oceanicoccus sp.
CTGAATAGGTTGTCCCGCTTAAACAATATTCTGGGCATGTCGTTTTTGCAAAAATGATGGCCCCGGCAGCTTCCAGGCGTTCCACTGCAAGAGAGGACACTTCAGGAACATGATTTTGCAGGCTGAAAGAACCATGCGTACAGGGCTCACCCGCATACCACTGTGAATCTTTGATGGTAACGGGTAGACCCGCCAGCGGCCCACCCTTGCCACGAGCGAGGTTTTTATCTGCTAACAAAGCAGTTTCGCGCGCCCGATCATATAACCTGGCCGTTATCGGGTTCAAATAGGGCGCCATACCCTCCAGCTGCGCTATATTTTCATTCAGTAGCTCAAGTGCTGATATTTCGCCACGCTGTAATGCAGCGCGTTGTTGTGTGGCGGTTTGGTGTACCCAATACATAATAGTACGGTCCTGGTGAATTTATTGAGATGGTGAAGCCCGGGTATATTCGGGCTTCACATAACTTTAAACCGAATTCACACCTGTAAGTGTGACCTCGAATCCATAAGGGGGCGCCTGCAGTGATGTTCTTTTGCAATCAATCGTTAGTAGATTACGGCCTCAGGAGCAGCAACCAATTCTTCAGGCACTAA
>JAAELM010000388.1 GCA_024226635.1 Oceanicoccus sp.
CTAGTGCCTGAACGAAAATCTGCAAATTTTTTCAAGTTCAAGGCGGGCGATAATTTTAACCGGAGGAATACATTAAGTATTTTGAGGATTAAAATTTGAGCCCAACGAAGAAATTGGGGAAATTGGCGATTTTCGGCCGGGCACTATCTAGAGTTACAGCCCTGCCTCCCTCACATATTACTCTTGATGGGTTGTTAATTGTTCTACTGTAGTCATCGTTGAATACGCTAAGACACCTGCACCTACAATTACATAGCCGGCAACAATGCCATTAAATACAGGCCAATGAAGACTCGCAGAATGAATGATGCCAAAACTCGTCATGGCAGCAGCGACCAGCATAAAACCACTGGCTTCTTTAAACTTTGAGTCAATAAGCTGTGCCAAAAAGGCGCCCCACAATAATCCAGTGATAATTGCACCCTGGCTCAGGATTTGATGGCCAACCAGATGGGCACCCTGCTGCCCGAGTGCGCCTATCATTTCCGGACTGGTTATTGAAGGAATGTTCTCAACACCAAGATCGCCAAGAGCATTGAGCATCCCCCCCCATTTAATCATCAGGAAGGCTGAGACATGGGGCATCATTGCGATGGCGATCGCCATCCCATGCCTGCTGGGACATGTTCTTGCGGTTTCACTAATTATAATGACAGACACATACACCAGGATTGGAGCAGTAGCCGCAACCGGTATCAGGTTACTGAGGAAGGCAAGAAAACCAAAACCCGCGGCAAGAAAAAATACCACCCCGACTGCTAACACATAGCCACAACGAGCATTTATCCGCTTGTAACCAGGATGGCCGATATACACCGTTGTCGGAAAGGGTGAACCACATAGAGCACCAAGCATAGTGCCAAGACCATCAGTTACCATAGCCACCGAAACCGGATATTTGTCCCCCACCGCTTCAGCAGATTCAACATTATTCATGGTTTCAATAAAATTGTATATCTGCACAGGAACAAGGACAAGAAACAACTGTGGATGGGCGATAAGATGCTGAATACCAACAATCATGTCACCAAAGTATGGTATGGGCGGATAGAAACCGACTCCATCAAAGTTTATGGTGGACTTTCCAAGGATCAGCGCAATAACGGTACCGGCAACAAGCGCCAATAATCCTGCGGGTAAATTGAGAGGCAGTTTAAAGCGGCCTACCAATCCCCACATAACTATAGTCAAAGAGACAAAACCAATTATCGGATCTTCAAAAACCATAGTAAGGGGAACTACGCCTATGAATACAAGCGCTATACCACAAAGAGTCCCGAGCATACCGGCCCTGGGGGTTACTCTTTTAAGAAATGGGCCTATAAATGCGCCAAGGGCGGCTACAATACCACCAACAAACCCAGCTGCTATGCCAATTTGCCACGCAAGTTCCGCATCCTGGGTAGACCAGTATATGGGGCCTATAACCCCAAAAAGATAGACGAACATGACTGGGGTACTGATCCCGTACGGAAGAGCTGTTACATCAACTCGCCCTTCCTTCTTGGCAAGACGCTGGGCAAGATACACGTAAACACAAAC
>JAAELM010000389.1 GCA_024226635.1 Oceanicoccus sp.
CATAATTCAACCCTCCTTAGGTTCACATTCTATTGCTGTAGTCATACCGCTACTGGTCAAGCGGTGGGTAACCTTTTTAGCGCTCCATTTGCCATTAAACCCCTCACGCAGCCCTGTGATTAACAGGGGCGATTCTGCGGAGACTTCCGGTTTGCCCGGCATGTTTATATTTAAATGGGCATTTCACCTAACTGGCTAGCTGCCATGGCCTTGTTAGTCTTAACAGGGGCAAAATCGATACTATCGATCACAACAAACAACATTCAATATTAAAGGAGTAACCATTCCTACTACTGAATTAGCCATGTTTAATTTCGAAGATGCCAATGTCCGAGTTATTAATCGAGATGAGGAACCGTGGTTTGTCGCCAAGGATGTGTGTGAGGTATTGGGAATACAAAACGCACGTCAAGCGTGTGCTCAACTCGACGAAGATGAGGTATGTAAAACATACGTCACCGATTCTCTTAATAGAGAACAAGAAACTTTTACAATCAATGAATCTGGTCTCTATGCTCTGATCGTCAGATCAAGCAAGCCCAGCGCCAAAAAGTTTCGCAGGTGGGTAACTGGCGAAGTACTACCTTCGATCAGAAAGCACGGGGCTTACGCAACACCTGATGTCGTTGAAAAAGCGCTTACTGACCCAGATAGCATGATTAAAGTTTTGACTGCACTGAAACAGGAACGCAAAGAAAAGGAAAAACTTATTCCTAAAGCGGCGCACTCTGATCTGGTCTGCGACAGCGAAAGCCTGTTCACTACTACGCAGATCGCCAAGCGTCTTGGCACG
>JAAELM010000390.1 GCA_024226635.1 Oceanicoccus sp.
CGGCTTAATCTCGCCGGCCAGTTGTTTGTGCTGCTTAGCAGCATTTTTGTGTCGTCCGAAGTATAGACACCGCTTTTATGCAAATAAAATATCTCTATGCTATATCCATATAACCAAAAGGCATAAGGGTGAGGGGTGTCGCGAATTGCCAGTTTCTGAACAGTAATTGACTGTATCGCAAGATCTTTACTGATCAGATCCGTGCCGGCCAATGGTATGGCAAGGGCTTAAGTGACCTCTTTAATGTATAGACCACGTCCTTTTGGGAGCTAATCACTCAGCTTCGGTAAACATTGGGAACAATATCCATAGTCTTCGCACTACTCGGTGCTGGAACGGCGTCAAAATGCCTTGCCAATAGCTAATTCAGCCAGGGAGAAAAAATTCGCCTTCAGCCAGAGCGCAAGGAGGCCGATACCATGTAATGGCGTCTGATGGAACGATAACGTATGTGTGCGATCCGTCACATTTCAGTAACAAACAGACGCCTAATAGCTACGTATACGACCTTTGGACGATGGCGGCGCGATTATGCGTTGCTAGACTTCTGGATAATTTACAGAAAAGGGCTTGATTATGGCTGGCAAAATTATTGGTGAAGCGATCTATGTCAAAGGTGGTGTTGAAATCCGTTCCGCCGATGGTGTTATAAGGATTCTCAAGACTGGGGATAGCGTCCATGCTGGTGACCTGCTGATTAC
>JAAELM010000391.1 GCA_024226635.1 Oceanicoccus sp.
AGGAAGAGTACGAAGGTGTAGATCTATCTGAATGTGGTATGGAAGCCTACCCAGAGTTTACTAATAAGTAATAGGATTATTGCTAGTGACTAACTAAGGGCGTCTTCGGGCGCCCTTTTTTATGCCCATTAAATATCGAGTGGATTACAATCCATTGCCCTGCGGGCATCCGAGATTAAAGAAACCCCCAATTTCATCCTAAATCCTTGCTTTTCATCCAGTTGCTAGCTAACTTAGCACCCACAATAATGCAAAGAGCTACCTGCATCGGCAGGGGTGCTATATAGGAGAGCAAGTAATGAAACTGATTACCGCGGTTATTAAGCCTTTTAAACTAGACGATGTGCGCCAGGCCTTATCTGAAGTGGGTGTTAGCGGCATTACCGCTACAGAGGTTAAGGGCTTTGGTCGCCAGAAAGGCCATACCGAGCTATACCGTGGCGCAGAGTATGTGGTGGACTTTCTACCTAAGGTGAAATTGGAAATCGCTATTAATGATGATCAGGTAGAAACCGTGATTGAAGCCATTAGTGGTGCGGCCAATACCGGCAAGATTGGTGATGGCAAGATCTTTGTTGCCCCTCTTGAGCATATTGTCCGTATCCGTACTGGCGAAACTAACGAAGACGCCGTTTAGGCTGATTCTTCGAGGGCCTTACACCGCTAAGGCCCTTAGTAATATCTCCCAATACCGTTCCTGAGTACCTGCTTTCATTGACGCTACCAAGGCTGCTTGTTGTTGATTGGGTAGCACGTTGATGATGGTTACATAATGTTTGTGTACAGCAGCCAGGCCCTGCTGCTGACAGCCCAGACGTAAATCCCTTAGTAATTGACACTGAAAAATAAACTGCTGGCATTGCTGCTCGGTGGCTAAGTCTTGCTCTTCCTGTATTGGAAGCCATGGCAGGGTTTGCTGAACATAGGCGGCCTGCAAGCCGCTGCCAACGCCAATGTCTTCACCCTCTGAATTAAAAATTGGCGTGCTGTTAATTCCGCAGCTGGGGGACCGGGCTTTAAAAATATAACCGCATAGGGAAGGGGCTAGCTTATCAATACTCTGTTGCCGAAATTGTTCAAGTTGGGGTGTCGGGTTGAGATTTTTATCGTCTCGACCCATCGCTTCTATTTGGTCGCCGGTACGGACTAATTGAATGGGTGGGCGGGGTGTAGTCATCCCTGCACCTACCTCGGGGCATATCGGCAATAAAGTTAAAGCGTTAGATAAGAGTGTTGAAGTGGTTGCTAGTCTTTTGCTGGTGCCATCATAACGAACCGCCTCGCCATTAAGGCAGGCGCTGATAGCAACCTGTGGTTTTTCTGGCGGATTTTCTTTGATAAAAAAAGAAAATTCGTCTGGAATTTTTAGCATGTAGATAACCGCTGAGATACAAAAAATTGTAGTAAAAAGCGCGAGCAGACGAAATTATATTAGAACGAATCAAGCTAAATAAACATTGTTTCTCTATTCAAAGATCTTTTGCTTTATCAGTTTTTCTATTCGCCCTCGGGTGAGCTTTATCATAGACCTTGGCCAGGTGCTGAAAATCCAAATGAGTATAAACCTGCGTGGTAGAAATATTGGCGTGGCCCAATAATTCCTGCACTGCTCGCAAGTCACCGCTGGATTCCAGCATATGGCTGGCAAAAGAATGGCGTAACATATGGGGGTGTACGCTTTGGTTAACACCTTGTTGCAGGCTGTATTTTTTTAATCGCAGTTGAATTGAACGTTGGCCAAGTCGGCGACCTTGTTTAGATAAAAATACCGCGCCATCTGCCGGATTCACCTCTTCACGAACAGACAGCCAATCTTTTATTGCCTTAACCGCAAAGCTGCCAATGGGAAGTGTACGGGTTTTTCTACCCTTACCAGTGACTGTAATTAAGGCCTGGGGCAAATCAATATCCTGAATATTTAAATCTACCAATTCTGATAAACGTAAACCGGAAGAATAAAATAATTCCAGAATGGCTCTGTCCCTTATGCTTAACCAGTCATCACCCTCTATCGACAGTAATTGCTGCATATTGTCAGCATCTAAAGCCTTGGGTAATTTTTTAGCGGATTTTGGTGCCTGAATGCCCAGTGCGGGATTATTCTTTTCTCCCTGGCGACTGCGGTATTTGTAAAAACTGCGCAGGGCAGATAGTGCCCGTTGTAAACTGGGGCCCGCTAAGCCGCCGCGATGTAATTGCGCCACCCATTGTCTAACATCGGCACTATGGGCTTGGGTAGGGTCGGTAATATTTTTTTGCAGACAGTAAGCGGAGAATTTTTCTAAATCGCGGCGGTAGTTGCTAAGGGTATGAGATGACAACTGACGAGCTGTTTCTAAATAATGAAGAAATTCATTAATTAGTTGTTGCCAGTGATCACCTTCTTTCTTATTCATTAATCGCTCCGCTGGCGATGGACTTTACAGGTAGCGCGGTATTAGTCGATTTAATACTTCAGCGATATAGGATAAAAATAAAGTGCCCATCGATGAACTAAAATGATGAGGGTCTTTGCTGCCAATTGCGATAACACCTAATGGGTTGCTATGGCTTAATGGGATAACCGCAGCAGAGCCAACGTGTTCGGCTTGATCGGCAAATAAAAATTGCAGCTCTTCCGGTCTTAATACACCGCAGGTAGCATTATTACTTTTTAATAAGCTGGGAACTTTTTCAAAGGCATCGTCAACGGGAACCATACGAGATACAACCTTGCGATGTTGGTCCGGGTTGCCAAACAGTGTGAGGTTAGAAAAATCGATACCAAAATCACTAAGTAAGCTGCGGTTAAAGGTATTAACGAGACTATCCAGCCCCTGTGCCTCAATTAACCCTAAAACCAATTGCTGGGTTTTATCATAAAGCTGGTCATTATCTTCGGCATTTTCCATTAAGCCGCCAAGACGGGTGCGCATATCCATATTGCGTTCACGTAACAGTGAAACCTGGCGTTCAAGCAGAGAAACGGCTTTACCACTTGGGTGGGCTAACTCCAGTCCAAGCAACAGGTCATCGCGTTTTAAGAAAAACCCTGAGTGGCTTTTTAAATACAGTGCAACATCTTCTTCGGTGATGTCTTGTACAGGGGCTTTATTATTGTTTTCGGCTACGTCCACATCGTCCTCTCTTACTGTTGTTGAACCTTATCAGTTTTATAGCTGTATTTGTCCTTCAAATACATTGGTAGCAGGCCCTGTCATCATAACGGGATGACCTTCGCCGCGCCACTCAATAGTCAGGCTGCCACCGGGTAAATGGGTGATGACTTGCTGGTCTAATAAACCGCGCACAATACCAGACACCACCGCCGCACAGGCGCCAGTACCGCAGGCTAACGTTTCACCTGCGCCGCGTTCATAGACTCGCAAATTAATTTCGTTGCGGCTGACTATCTGCATAAAGCCCGCATTGACTCGCTGGGGGAATTGGCTATGGGACTCTATTGCCGGCCCCAGTGTTTCCACATCGGCAGTATCGACATCATCCACCAGCATGACTGAATGGGGGTTGCCCATAGAGACAGCCCCGATTTCACAGCGTTGGCCGTTGACTTCAATAGAATAGACGCCACACTGGGCTTCCTCGGTGGTAAAGGGAATCTCGGCAGGGCTAAGGATTGGCTCGCCCATATTCACCTCTACCTGGTGGTCTTCCATAACAGCTAGTTCAATAATGCCGCTACTGGTTTCTACCCGAATGGTTTTCTTGCCGGTCAGTTTTTTATCTCGCACAAACCGGGCAAAACAGCGAGCGCCATTGCCGCATTGTTCCACTTCACCGCCATCGCAGTTATAAATCCGGTAGCGGAAGTCCACATCGGGCTGGCGTGGGGTTTCTACCACTAACACTTGGTCACAGCCGATACCAAGGCGCCGGTCAGCGAACATGCGCACATGCTCCTCTTGCAGGTTAAACCGCTGGGAGATCAAGTCCAGGACGACAAAGTCATTGCCGATCCCGTGCATTTTGGTAAAGCGTAACAACATGTTCGGTATCCGGTTTAGCTCTTTTTTAACCTTCGTTTAACTTTCTTTTAACTATCGGGTAGCAGCGCTTCGCCCAGCATTAAGTCTGCAATACTTTCCCTTGCCCGTATTTGATGGAAGTTATCACCATCCACCATGATTTCTGCGGCGCGACCACGGCTATTGTAGTTGGAACTCATAGTAAAGCCATAGGCACCCGATGATGCCACGGACAATAAATCCCCGGCTTCAAGGATTAAGTCCCGGTCTTTGCCCAAAAAGTCGCCGGTTTCACAAACCGGGCCCACTAAATCCCAGCTTTTGCTCTCGCCTTCAGTGCGCGGAGTGACAGGCTCGATATTCAGCCAGGCCTGGTAAAGGGCAGGGCGAATCATATCGTTCATCGCCGCATCGATAATGGCGAAGTTTTTGTGCGGGTTGGGCTTGAGGTATTCTACTTTGGTGAGCAGCACACCGGCATTGGCGGTAATCGAGCGGCCAGGCTCGAAGGCCAGGGCAATCTCTCTATCGCCAAGGCGCTCTAACACTTTGGCTACATACTCAGAGGGCGCCGGCGGCTCTTCATCGCTATAGCGCACTCCCAAGCCGCCCCCCAGGTCCAGATGGCTGATGGTAATACCATCACTGGCCAACTGATCAACCAATGCCAGTACACGATCCAGGGCATCCAGAAATGGCGTTACTTCGGTAAGTTGCGAGCCGATATGGCAATCTACGCCGATAATCTCGATATGGCTTAAAGCGGCGGCGCGCTGGTAGACCGAAGGCGCCAGCTCAATATCAATACCAAACTTGTTCTCTTTTAAGCCCGTTGAAATATAGGGGTGAGTTTTGGCGTCCACATCCGGGTTAACCCGCAGGGAGATACGTGCAGTCACCCCCATTTCAGCGGCTACCGTCTGTAAGACTTCCAGCTCTGCGGCGGACTCAAGATTAAAGCAGTGAATACCGACTTCGAGAGCCCTGCGCATTTCCGCAGGTGTTTTTGCCACACCGGAAAAAACGATTTTAGCCGGGTCTCCGCTGGCGGCTAGCACTCGCTCCAGTTCACCCTGGGAGACAATATCAAAGCCGGCACCCAGCTTGGCCAGTACGTTTAACACGGCAATATTGGAATTGGCTTTTACGGCATAGCAGATTAGATGTTCGCGACCTTGCAATGCGCTCTGGTAAGACAAAAATTGCTGTTCAAGATAAGCCCTTGAATACACATAAGTGGGTGTACCAAAGCGTTCAGCGATTTGAGCTAAAGGAACATTTTCGGCATATAACTCGCCGTTGCGATACTCAAAAGCATCCATTGTTTCACCTGTATAAAGAGTATTGATTGAGGTTTAGTCTAGGTTATCTGCGGGCGTAGGGCCCTTGGGTTTGTCTTTTTCGGTAGCGGCTGGTGCTGGCGCTTCGTCGCTGGAGACTTCCTCGGGGTTTGCATTGGGGTCTTGTGGCAGATACAGCGGACCCTTCTGGCCGCAGGCGGTCAGGATAAGCAGGCTGCTCAAAAGAGCAGTTCTGGCTAGCGCGGCTCTAATAAGAGCGGCGACTTGGGGTGTGTGCATGATCTATTTCCAATGGTTAATGTCGGCGATTATACCGGCAGAAAGGCCGAACCCCAACGTTAATTTGCTATACTCGGCAGCGTTTAGTGACTCACAAAAAAATGTTTGGAGCACCAGGGGATGATCAACAACAAAACCGCAGGATTTTTGCTAGCGGCTGCGGCTAACTCTGTTCAGGCTGATGTTATTGATGACCCCTATGTGATGACCAATCGCAGCCCCTTTGTGCAGATCTATGGCCTACCCGCTGCACAGAGTGCCAAGCTGGCGACAGCCGGAACCAGTAGAACTGGTTTGCAGCTGGATATCAGCAATAACTTTACCGAAGACAATAAGTCCAGCGAAGCCATTTTTATTGATGGTGAAACCCATCGCGCCAATATCCAGTTTCGCTACGGACTCAATGATGCCATTGAGTTGGGTATTGATTTACCCTATCTCAGCCATGACAGCGGCAGTCTGGATAGTCTTATTGAAGATTGGCATGACCTGTTTGGTTTCCCTGATGCGGGGCGCCCAGAATTTCCCCGTGATCAGCTGCAGTTTACCTATGTGCGGGATGGACAGGTTCTGAGTCGTGTCGCCAGCTCCAATGATGGTATTGGTGATGTCAGTTTGAGCATGGGGTACCAGTTATCTCAAACTGAAACCCGGCAGTGGGCTTTACGTACGGCGGTTAAGCTGCCTACTGGGGATGCAGATGATTTACATGGATCAGAATCTACCGATGTATCCCTTGGTTTAAATGTTAGTGATCAGGGCTTGTTGCAGAAATATAATATTATATTGCATGCTAGCGCCGGGGCTATGTGGATGGGCGGCGGCGAAGTTGTTGAAGAGTTACAAGAAGATTTTGTGTTGTATGGTTCTTCAACCCTCAGTTGGCAAGTCACATCGAGTGTGAGTTTAAAAATTCAGCTCGATGCTCACACGGCCTTTTACGATAGTGCATTAACCGAATTGGGTAATGACTCTGCGCAATTAATTTTAGGTGGCGCGGTTCGCTTGGGTGAACGCTGGGTATTGGATTTAGCGGTGAGCGAAGATATTGCCGTAGATACTGCGCCGGATATGGTCTTACATATCGGCATTAAGGCGATTGAGTTTTAGTGACATCAAAGCATGTTTGTTAGCGCTTACTAATCTTACCGGAGGCGCGCTTTGAGGCTGCAATGACCTGTCGTGGAGCAGTACCACCAATATGATCACGGGCAGCGACAGAGCCTTCCAGGGTCAGTACATCAAACACATCGCCAGTAATTATATCGCTAAACTGCTGTAGCTCTTCCAATGTCATCTCGGACAGATCTTTCTTTTGCTCAACACCATAGGCCACCGATTTACCCACAATTTCATGGGCATCACGGAAGGCAACACCTTTGCGAACCAGGTAATCCGCCAAATCCGTTGCGGTGGAAAAACCACGACGAGCGGCTTCTTCCATCACTTCCTTCTTAGGCTTAATCGCAGGCACCATATCGGCGTAGGCTTTCAGGCAGTCCTTTAAGGTATCAATGGTATCGAATAGAGGCTCTTTATCTTCCTGGTTATCTTTGTTGTAGGCCAGTGGTTGTGACTTCATTAAGGTCAGCAAGGAGATCAGGTGACCATTCACACGGCCAACCTTGCCCCTGACCAGCTCAGGCACATCCGGGTTTTTCTTCTGCGGCATAATCGAGGAGCCGGTACAGAAACGGTCTGGCAGTTCGATAAAATCAAATTGAGCGGAGGTCCATAACACCAGCTCTTCACTAAAGCGGGATAAGTGCGTCATGACTAAGCTGGCAAAGGCCGTAAATTCGATCGCAAAGTCACGGTCGCTAACAGAATCCAGCGAGTTTTCAGTAGGGGCATCAAAACCCAGCAGCTCAGCTGTCATTGCTCTATCAATAGGATAGGTAGTACCGGCCAGTGCCGCAGCCCCCAGAGGGCTTTGGTTCATCCGGGCACGGCAATCCATCAACCGACTGTAATCTCGCTCCAGCATTTCATTCCAGGCTAATAGATGGTGGCCAAAGGTCACGGGCTGGGCGGTTTGCAGGTGAGTGAATCCAGGCATAATGGTGTGGGCTTCATTACCCGCCAACGTGGTTAAGCCCTGCTGCAAGCGGGTCAATTCTTTCGCAATACTGTCGATTTCATCCCGCAAATACAGGCGAATATCGGTAGCTACCTGATCATTACGGGACCGCCCCGTATGAAGCTTTTTACCGGTAATACCGATCTTATCGGTTAACCGCGCTTCAATATTCATATGCACATCTTCCAGCGTCACCGACCACTGAAATTCACCCGCTTCCACTTCACCGCGAATAGCTTCAAGCCCGGCTTGAATCTGCTGGTATTCCTCTTCAGTGAGCACGCCAACTTTGGTCAGCATCTGGGCATGGGCCAGTGAGCCGTTGATATCGTGGTGATACATCCGCTGGTCAAATTCAACGGAGGCGGTAAAACGCTCAACAAAGGCATCGGTAGGCTCGGAAAAACGTCCGCCCCAGGGCTTGATGGCTGGTTCTTTATCGGTCATGAAATCGGTTCACTGTATCTGTGGTTGGCAGTTGCGGCGGATTATAACAGAAGAGGCCGAGGGGTGGATTACAATCCACCCTACTTATGAACCTGGTTATAGTGCACCGCGTCTTTTTTTTGTGTTTCGCGTCTAGCGCTGATCAAGCCATCCTCTGCTATAGTTTGAACACTGTAGCTACTTCCTAGCGTTATGAATAACAACGATAAAGCCACCGATAATCAAGAGTTCTTTATTCCTGATTTGTGCAATGTGCAAGCCGTGCTGTTTTTAGTGCTGGTTGCGGAGCTGCTGGCTCTGGTTTTAGAGTTGGCCAGCGGTAGTTTGCAGGCTTTTTCCTGGCAGTCCTTTTCCTTAACCTCCTTATTTGTGCAGTGGTCCTTTTTATTGAGTGCGGCACTACTCTGCCAGATTCGTCCCGGGCTGGTTGACTGGCCATTGCCTAAAGCGGCCAGTGTTTGTTACTGCTTGATTCTGGCTGTTGTAGCATCCACCAGTATTTTTGGGCAATGGATGTTAAGCGGAGCCTTTGCGGGCAATAGTCACTGGGCCATCGATGGTGGGCGCCTGGCCACCGATGTGCTGATTTGTGCGGTATTGGCGGGGATTGCCCTGCGCTATTTTTACCTGACCCAGCAGTTGCGGTTAAACCAGCGGGCGGAACTGCAATCCCGTATTCAGGCGCTGCAATCCCGTATCCGCCCCCATTTTTTATTTAATAGTATGAATAGTATTGCCAGCCTGATTGCCGTGGACCAAGAGGCAGCAGAAGAAGCGGTTGAGGATTTGGCTGGCTTATTTCGCGCCAGTTTAGCGGAGGTTGAAACCGAGGTGACCCTGGCAGAGGAATTAGAGCTATGCCGGCGCTATGCCCGTATTGAACAGCTGCGTCTGGGCGAGCGCTTACAGATGGACTGGCAGCTGGATAAAGTATCTCACCGTATTAAGATTCCCAGCCTGACCTTACAGCCACTGGTTGAAAATGCCATTTACCACGGTATTCAGCAGCTACCCCTGGGCGGTGTGGTAACCATCAGCGCGTTTATGGAAGAGGGTGTTTTAACTCTCTCAGTGATCAACCCAGTGATGGAAAATACCCACAGCGATGTCGAAGGTCATCAACTGGCCCAGGATAATATTCACCGCCGCCTGCAGGCCTTATATGGCCCCAAGGCTGGCCTGATCACCCGTATGGTCGGTAATGATCACCATGCTGTGATCACTTATCCCATGGATGAGGCGACGCAAAAGGAAACTACATGAGGGTATTGATTGTTGATGATGAACCCTTGGCTCGTATGCGGCTGGCTCGTCTGTTGGAGCAGCAAGCTGGCTGCGAGGCAGTAGCCGAAGCCGAGACCGGGGAAGGGGCTATCACCGCTTTTAATCAGCATAAGCCCGATGTGATATTGATGGATATTCGTATGCCGGTGATGGATGGTTTGGAAGCTGCCCGTCACCTGACCAAAAGCGACGAACCCCCCGCCGTTATTTTCTGTACCGCCTATAACGACTATGCCCTGGACGCCTTTGATGCCAATGCGGTGGATTATCTGTTAAAGCCCGTCAACCGGGAGAAGCTATCCCAGGCTTTGCTAAAAGCGCAAAAGCTTAATCGCGTGCAGTTGTCTGCTTTGGTTAACAGCGGGGGCGATATTAAAGAACTAGCTACAGAACGCAGCCATATCTCCGCCAAATCCAGTCGAGGTATTGAGCTAATCGCCATTGATGAGGTGCGCTATTTTCTGGCGGACCATAAATATGTGACCGTCTTCTACTATCAGCAAGGGGAGCTTAAAGAGGTGCTGATTGACGACCCCCTAAAAGAGCTGGAACAGGAACTAGGACAAAGCTTTGTCCGTATCCACCGCAATGCGCTGGTTGCCGTGGCCCATATTCGGGGTTTGGGGAAAACCGAGCAAGGCGCCCATATTAAGATTGCCGATATGGAGCAGGGCCCCCAGGTTAGCCGCCGGCATCTGCCTGCGGTGCGTAAGCTACTGCAAAGCCTATAAAAAATTCTTACCCTACAGCCCTTGTCCTACAGCCCCAGTCACTTATCATAGCGTCTTCTAACCCTTATCATTGAGTGACACCTGTTATATGTCCGAGCAACTGGTCCGCATTGCCACCCGAGAAAGCCCTCTAGCCCTGTGGCAGGCCGAGTTTATTAAAGCCGAGCTGGAAGCCGCCCATCCTGGTTTGCAGGTTGAGCTATTGGGTATGACCACCCGCGGCGATCAAATCCTGGATTCCCCGCTGGCTAAAATCGGTGGCAAAGGCCTGTTTGTTAAAGAGTTGGAAACAGCATTACTGGATGGCCGTGCGGATATTGCCGTGCACTCCATGAAAGATGTGCCGATGGAGTTCCCGCCCGGCTTGGGGCTATCGATTATTTGCCAGCGTGAAGACCCTCGTGATGCCTTTGTTTCCAACCACTATAAAAGCCTCAGCGAATTACCGGAGGGCGCCAAAGTCGGAACATCCAGCCTGCGGCGCCAGTGCCAAATTCGCGCCCGGCGTCCGGATTTGGAGATTATCGATTTACGCGGCAATGTGAATACACGATTGCGAAAGCTGGACGAAGGTCAATACGACGCGATAATACTCGCCAGTGCTGGCCTGCTACGTTTGGACATGGAAGACCGCATTGCCGAGCGCATTAGCCCGGAAGATAGTCTGCCCGCTGGTGGCCAGGGTGCGGTAGGCGTAGAAGCCAGAGTTGATGATGAGCGGATTAAACAATTATTAGCGCCTTTGCATCACCAGGCCACCGCTGAACGTGTTTACGCAGAGCGTGCGATGAACTTAAAACTACAAGGGGGTTGTCAGGTTCCTATTGCCTGCTTTGCGATTGCGAATCCCGATAACGACAAAGAATTATGGCTGCGCGGTTTAGTGGGCAGCCCCGATGGCAAAACCTTATTACGCAGTGAGCGCCGCGCTGGCCGAAGCGAAGCAGAGGCCCTGGGTGTTGCCGTAGCAGAAGACTTATTAGCTCAGGGCGCCGCTGAAATTTTACAAGCGGTTTACCAACAATAGCCATGGCATTGCAGACGCTGTCAGTATTGGTGACAAGGCCGCAAGGTCAAGCTAGTTCGTTATTAGCGGATATAGAAGCTGCGGGTGGCAAAGCGAGCCATTGCCCGGTAATAGATATCGTTGAGTTAAACGATGCCGACCAGCTACAACACTGCAAACAAACCATTATGGCGCTGGACGAATTCCAGCATGTCATTTTTATCAGCACCAATGCGGTTCACTATGGTATGGAGTGGATTCATCAATACTGGCCGCAGCTCCCGGTTGATATTCATTGGCACGGTATTGGAAAAAAAACGGTAGCCCAATTAATCGAGCAGGGCGTGCCTTGTAGCCCCTATGCGTTAGACGGGGCTATGAATAGCGAAGCCCTGTTGCAGACTAAAAGTTTGCAACAACTGGCGCAGCAAAAAGTGTTAATTATTCGTGGCGTCGGTGGACGAGATTATTTAGCGGAGCAATTAACCCAGCGCGGTGCTGATGTAAGCTATGCTGAATGTTATCGACGTGTTTTACCCGCGTTAGCCGATGGTGAATTAGTAGCGTTGTTTAAGCAGCAGGCCATTAATACGGTTTGCCTGAATAGTGGTGAGAGCGTAACTAACTTTTATCAGTTAATGGGTGATAATAAAATAAGCGATATAACAATCGTAGTTCCCGGCGACCGGGTAGCCGCCATAGCGAAACAGCTTGGCTTTAGTTCTATAGCGATAGCGGATAATGCAAGTGATCAGTCAATGCTGAAGGCCTTATATAATCTTTAGCTTTACCAACAAAAACGATGGAATAACGCGTGGATAATCAACAGCCAGAAAAAGAACAAGATGCCCCCAAAGTGATTGCGACACCAAAAAAACCTGCGGCACCAAAAGCAGGGCCCGGTATGGCTTTGTGGCTGCTGACGTTGGTGGTCGCCCTTGGGAGTATTGGGCTTAGCGTTTTTCTGTGGCAGGGTGATGCCGCCCAACAAAAAAACTTACAACAAAGCCAGGCAGATATTGCCGGCGCGATTCAGCGTGTCGATACCCATGCCGATAATAATAGAAACCTCCAGCGCCAGCTCGATCAGCAGCAACAGCAGCAACAGCAGTGGCAGCAGGCGATTGAAAATTTACAGCTACAAATTAGCAGCCAGCAAAAACGCCTGCTTTCATTATCCACCACCGATCGAGATGACTGGTTATTAGCTGAAGCGGAATATCTAATGCGTCTGGCGAACCAGCGTTTATTAATGGGCAAAGAAGTCAATGGCGCACTCGAATTATTAAAAGCTGCAGATTCCATTGTAAAAGAGTTGGATGACAGTGCACTTTATTCAGTGCGTGAAGCCCTGGCCAATGATATGGCAAACCTTCGCGCTGCGGTTACCCTTGATATCGAGGGCCATTATTTACAATTGTCGGCGCTGGCACAGCAGGCGGAAACACTGCAATTAATTAAATTGCCGGAGCTGGCGGTGGCCGAGCCAGAAGCACCTGTAGTAGACACCTGGCAGCAACGCCTGGCGGTAGGATTTAAAGCCGCCCTGGATAAACTCAGCAGCTATATTCAAATCACTCGCCGCGACGATGTGTATCAACCCTTGCTGGCACCTGAATACGAGGCCGCGGTACGTCAAAATGTGCGCCTGATGTTTGAACAGGCGCAGATGGCCAGCTTGGCGGGCAAGCAAACATTGTATGAAGACAGTTTAGCTAAAGCACATCATTGGTTAAGCACTTATTACACGCTGGATAAAACCGCTACTGCTCCATTGATTGCTCGCATTGAAATTTTAAAACAGCAACAGGTAGCCGTTAGCCTGCCAGATATTTCCAGCTCATTACGTGCACTTAAAACCTATATTGAAACGATTCACCAGGTTGTGCCTATTACCCAGCCTGATACAGCGGCGGAGGCGCCAGCTCAATGAAGCGCTTCTTTATTGCCAGCTTAATCGTATTAATGTTATCGGTTGCTTTGGTCGCCGCCATTGAATTGGACCCGGGTTATATTTTAGTGAGTTACCATACCTATACCCTGGAGACGAGTCTGTGGGTGGGTATTGGTTTGTTTGTAGTTCTATTTGCTGCGGTTTATGGCTTTTTCAGTGTGACCAGACGCTTGATTAGTGGTACTGGTGCGTTGAGTGATTGGGTGTCTGGTCGCGGCTATCGTCGCAGCCAACAACAGACCACCAAAGGTTTAATTGCTTTTATTGAAGGCAACTGGCAAAGCTCGCGGAGGATTTTATCCCGGGCGGCGGCAAGGTCGGAAACTCCCCTGCTTAATTATCTGGTAGCCGCCCGCGCCAGTCATGCGCTGGATGATAGCAAGCAAATGAAAAGTTTTTTAAAGAAGGCGGAGCAGAGCACCAGCGGCGCAGGTATTGCGGTGGGCCTTACCCAGGCAGAGTTGCAATTGCGCAGCGGGCGGCTTGAGCAAAGCCTGGCAACCTTAACCCGCGTCCGTCGCAATGCCGGCAAACATCCCCATGTATTGTCTTTACTGGCGCAGGCTTACCAGGGCTTAGGCGATTGGCAGGAAGTGTTGGCACTATTGCCGGAGTTAAAAAAATACAAGGTACTATCCCCCGGTGAGCTGGGCGCTTTAGAAATGACTGCCAGCAAAGAAAGTATTATGGACGCAGCCAAGTCTCGTAATGATGCATTAGCTGAACTGCAGCAATTGTGGCAGGATTTTTCCAGTGCTTCAAAATCCAACAGTGAAGTGATTGCCTGTTATGCTGAGAATATTATGGCGCTGGGTGGAATGCAGGAAGCAGAGAAGTTGATCCGCAACCGGCTGAAAAAAGACTGGAATGATCAATTAGTTTCTCTCTATGGAAAAATAGCCACCCAAGATGCCGACAGGCAGTTAATCATTGCAGAAAATTGGCTAAAAGAGCGCAATAACGATGCCGCATTGTTTTTATGTTTAGGTCGTCTATCATTGCGTAATTCTTTATGGGGTAAAGCCAGGGAATATTTTGAAAGGAGTTTGCAGTTTGAAGACAGTGGTGAAGTCTGTGCTGAAATGGGTCGCTTGTTAGCCCATCTAGGCGAGCATGAAAAAAGTAGTGAGTATTTTCAGCGGGGCTTAATGCTTGCAACTGAAGGTTTGGTTGAGCTGCCAATGCCGGAAAAACGCTGATTTATTTTAATGGCGCAATAGTTTATGATGCCGGCAAGCCTCTGGAAGGGGCTCGATAGATTTTTTTAGCCACTCACTGTAAAGGATTACACTATGCTTATTTCCCGGTTTATTTCTCGTAAAAATCATCTCCCCGTTTTTGCAACGATACAATGGCTGACCCCCGATAGTTTTCATTATTGGCAAGTGGAATGTATTTGCCAGCACTTGTTCCCAATGAATCCCTATTGTTTACCCATTAATCCCCCGGCTGGTAGTCAGCAATCGATAGCAGCGGTAGTCGTGCGGGGCACGGTTTTATTGAGTGGACGTCTGGTACCCATTCCCTCGGATGGTGGCGAGTGTTATTACCATATCTCTCGCTTGGTCGCGGTAAAGTTTTATACAGAACCTATGTTGCATGCTCTGTTGGAAGCCTTAATAGACAAGGCTAAGGCTCTGGGGGCCAGGGGCTTGATGATACATATCAAGCAGCAGTCGGAAGCGACCTGTTTGAAATTGGGCTTTACCAAAGTGGTTGCGGTTTACGATGACGTTGAAGAAAAACCTTTGCAAAAAATGTTTTTGTCGCTGGAATAGTTTTTTGGAAAAATATAGCCCGTCATTCCCGCGAAGGCGGGAATCCAGTGCTGTCAATTTCCGCTTTAGCGGAAATAACA
>JAAELM010000392.1 GCA_024226635.1 Oceanicoccus sp.
CTTAGCACTAATTTATGTTATAAGAGCCGTTTACATCGGCATTGATATACCGCCCGTCAGAAGCCCAAAACAAACCACAATAAACCCAGTTTGTTTGATGTTAGCACAGCCAAATTGTTTAAGCCAATATTTATGTCGGGGATTGGAGATTGGATATTGGTAATTTTACCCCCTATCAGGAAAAATAGGCAGGGGGAAGATAACAAGCCCTAAGTCTTGCCGTAAATACTTCACCAGACACCAACAGGGTGTCAGGTTCGCACCTTAACAGCAATCATTACAGAGGCAACTAGCCTGTTAACCAAGTCACCGCTTGTGCAACGGCAACACAAACCAGTTCCGTAGTTATGATTTCGGTTAAAGTCAGCCCCTGCCAACGGTCTGTGGTGGGCTGGTCAAGCTGAATTCAGATGACAATAGTCGCAATCGCTGGCCCAATCAGTTGACCTCTCCGGTTTGTGCAGCCGGAGCAACGTAATAGCAAGCGGATAACAAGCAAAGTCACTGGCCAAAGTGTGAGTGTGGGTCAGCGATGAAAGCAAATGGGCAAATCCCAATGATGCAATTGGCTACGACGGGCATAATCCCGACCCAAACGGAACAGGCTGTAATCTCGTCGGTGATTAGCCGTGAGCCAAGTGGCACGGCCATTGACCTTAACCCAATGGCCCAGATGCAGCAACCACAGGGTCGCCACAGCCATCCCAAGCAAGAGGCAGTCTAGCCGATGGTCATCCTCAAGACAACTGGCTTCCAGGTCGAAGCCGTAGCTTTTCCAGTCCCGGAAAGTGGGTTCTATCCAAAATCGCTTGCGTCCGCGTCGCCAGTTTTGCTTGTTAGCCGCTTGATGGCAGACCACATAGCGGGGATAATCTGCCTGGTGGGTCCAATCGACCATCAGATGTACGTCAGACCAAGCATGTTTTTTGGTCAAGGTCACCTGATTGATGTAACGACGCTCTCCCTTATCAACCTGAATGCTGTTGAGAGCTTGCCACTTCTCATCGCCGCTGTGGTAGAGCGTGTCTGATTTGACCCCTAATTGCCAGCCCCATTTTTTCTGACGGCAATAACGCTGGACCTTGACTGCCCGAAACTCGGTGTCGCCATAGAACATAATGCGTTTGTTTGCTGGCAGATAAGGCTTGATCTCTTGCAACAACTCCTTTTGCAACTCTTCCCCCGTTCCCCCAAAGGGCAGCACCCGCCACGTAAGGGGAATGACCCGGTGCTTGAAGGCTGTTGCCAGTAACAAGATGCTTTTTTCTTGTCTAATGTCTGTTCGATCCATGACCAAGCTCACCTCTTTATCGGGCCAATGGGCAAAAAGACTTCGTACTAAGGGCAAGTAGTGTTTGTAACGGCTGATATGACAGTTATCCAGAAAACGACGCAGGCGATTGATTAGACTGTCTTGCCGACCGACTATAGGGAACTCCAAGGCCAAATTGTTCAAATGGCAATTTGGGCTGAATACCAACGCTTGGGTCAGCAAGGCTAAATTCCCTACTTGTGGCTTTGATGCCCCTGGTAGTCGCTTCTGTAATTCGATTGTTAAACTTCTGTACAATTGTTTACGCATAATAGTTTCTCCTTTGTCTAATATAGATATTAGGAGAGCCTACCATGCAAACTTATGTTAATAAAAACTGATAGTGGTTAAAATCTCCAATCTCCAATTACCATCTTAAATTAGGAGGAAAAGCGACAAGTATTTGGCCTTATGGCCGATTTTTTAGATCGTTACGGTTATCCAACCGTAACGGGTAGGGGGCGGAGATACTTCCGCAGAGTATTGGTTACGGAGATGTCTTCTTGACGGGTAGTTAGCAGAGTAAACACTGCCCAGTAACGGGTTACGGAAGGTATTTTC
>JAAELM010000393.1 GCA_024226635.1 Oceanicoccus sp.
CATCAGCGTAAGCTCTTGACGATTCCATGAATTTAATCATGCCTTGCTCGTATTCGTCGCCAGTTTTTGACTCTTGTCTGAGTTGCCTATCCATCATAGCAAAGTCTTGCGTAAACTGATTGTTTTGCTCAATAGCAAATTCTCTAGCCTTATCTTGCTTGGCCTTGATATTTTGTTGCTCTATTTTATCAACAGCGCCGCCAATGGCTTGCCCTATTTGTGCAATGCTTTGTGCTTTTTGTGACTCGTATGCGGCAACGCTTGGCATCATAGCCAAACCTCTTACACCTGTTCTTACTGCGCCTGGTAACTTCATAAATTAACCCTTACCAAATAAACCACTGCCAGCAATCTGACCAACACCAGAAAATATATTTGTAATCGCTTGGTTTTGTAGCTGCTTGGCTTGTAAATTACCCCCAGCCTTAGCAACTTTTACTTGCTGCTCGCCAGATTTTTTAAGCCACGCTAGCTGGGCCGCGTTTTCTTTTTTAGTGTCAGCAATGGCTAATGCTCTTGAGCCTGTACTTTGAACGCCACTAGCGGCACTTACAGCACCCATTAATGATTCACTATCTATTATATCGTTTTGAAGTCTGCGTTGTTCTTCTGCGTTTGTTTGCTGCATTAAATCAGCATTCATGGCATTAATGCGCTTTTGCTTTTTAGCTCCTTTTATAGCACTAGCCGCACCAAATAAAGCACCTGCCCCACCAATAATTGCACCCCACATAAAAACCCCTTAAAGCTTGTTTTGAGCCATTTTGCCAAACAGCCCCGTAATTGTTAGTTTGTAAGGCAAAGATTGCGTTACCTTTATGCTGCCGTCATTGTAGCCTAAATTATTAACAACTACATCACCCGTCAAGTTAGGTTGCCTAAAACCCATAGGTGTTTCGGGATAGCGTATTTTTTCACGCTTGCCATTTATTAGCGGTACGGCGCTTTGGTAAATCCTTGCTGTTATTTCACTAAATCGCTTTTTAAACCCCATGCTAGTCCCAGCTTGTGAACCATAATCAGGCTCCAGAGTAGTAATGCTTATAGGCATTTCCAACCCTATGACAGCCTTGTCTTCAAAGTAATTTAACACCCCGTCACCATTATTATCTAGCATGATGTTTGGATGTTGAGCGTCATTGATCTTAACAATAACCTCTTGCCCTGCTAAGTGTGGCACACTTATATTTTCGCTTGTTGTTTCAATTACTGAGTAACTATCCATGTAATCACTGCCAAGCTCTTCAACATATGTAACGGCTTGACTGTTAATAACGCGTTGCACCGTCAATGTTAGAATACTAAAGCCCGCTTTTTCACTTACACTAATACCTAATACATTGGCTATTGAGTGCTTATGCCAGCCCATAGTATCTGTGTATGGATCGTAAGTGCATCCAATCAAAGTACCATCATCTAATAAGCACCATATAATACTCTCAGGGTTACGAGCATAAGCAATATTAATAATCTTTCTGTTTTGTGTTAGGTTTTCAGCGGTAAAACTAATCTCTTTTGCTCGCCATTGGTTCTGGTCTTCTTGGTAGCGTATAGCTAAAAGTTTTCGCCCATCACCTGACACAAACATAACCATACTGCCAACAATCGTACTATTAACAGCGTCGCCACCTTCTGCGCTTTGTTGGGCAACAAAAATGTCATCTGGTGTGATAATACCTTGAGAGCCATTAGCTATAAACTCACCTGCGTTGGTCCCTATAACTAAGTTGTTGCCACCTTCCATCCATCTAATACGGCCAGCTTTTGATAATGAAAACTCTAGCCCGTCATTTGCTTCTGTGCCTGTAGTCAAATCTTCAAGCTCATTTTCAATAGTTGTTTCGTCGTTGGACTTACTACCCCAAAACGTTTGCGGCTCAGACTGTACACCTGACCACCAGCTTCGACCTTGAAAAAATGTAAGCGTTGTCGGGTAGTTTCCCGACGCCCATACACCAGGCTTACCACCAAAAGCAACAGCGGCAAAATCCCATTGGTTTTGGTCAATATCATAGCTAAGCTTATAAGGCGGCTTATCTTGGCAAACAAAGTACATACTGAATTCGTTTGGGGCCATTTCAACTTGCATTGTCCTTATATCGTCTTCATTCCATACATGGCTAAACTCTATGGCACCGCTACTGGTTAAA
>JAAELM010000394.1 GCA_024226635.1 Oceanicoccus sp.
GGATCTACGAAATCCCCGGGGGAGCACATGGCGTAACAGCAACCATAGAAAGTCAGCGCCATCCAGCGTACGGGTACGGACGTTTCCACTGTTCTCGGTGTAACGGAAGGTCACCTGACCATCCTCACAGTGGAGGATGTTTTTTTCGATATCAATAACAGTACTGTTTGGTGGCTTTGTATTTTACTCATTAAGCCCGAATGAAAGTGATGCTGATATTGTTAATATGGCAGGCCGCCAGCGAATGCTGAGCCAAGCGATGTCGAAGTCTGTTTTAGGCTATTCGGTGGTACATAATACTCTGCAGGCAACAGAAGCCCGAGTCTCAGAGCTGGATCGCTATATTAGCAAAATGCGGGGTATCTATACCGGTGTTGTGATTGGTGCAGCAAAAAAGTCAGGTATAAAAATATCTATGCACCCAACTGAGGAATCGACGCCTGCAATACCATTTCCAGCTACCTTTGCCCGTATGGTTGGGGAGAAATTTACAGCCGATGGCAACTTTAGTATAGAAATTCTAGCTGAGGATCCAGTCAATCCAAAACAGGGACTGAAAGATGATATAGATCGGGAGGCCTTCAAGGCCCTATCAAGCGATAAAAAGCAACTTTTTTTCCGGGATGTTGAGCAGGATGGCAAGCACTATCTGCGCTATTACAGTGCTGATACAGCAGTGGTAGAGGAGTGTGCCTTCTGCCATACCGGGTTATGTCGATGGCTTTAAGAAAGCGCATATAGTTGGGGAATAACGCGGAAGATCACCAACGACACTGGTGAACAGAGGCATGGATATTCCAGGGATAGTACAAAATGTGTGACGGTCGATTTTTACACTATTATTGTTGAGAGCCTTCCTCCGATACCC
>JAAELM010000395.1 GCA_024226635.1 Oceanicoccus sp.
ACTACTGACTACTGACTACTGACTACTGACTACCGACTACTGACTACTGACTACCGACTACTGACTACTGACTACTGACTACCATCTACCGATTACCCCCATCTCGCCGGTAGTTCGGGGTGAGGGCAACCGAGTAGCGTTGATTGTTGGGTCCTGTGCGGCAGGAGCCTGCGAACCAGGTCAGATCCGGGAGGAAGCAGCCTTAAGCGGCCCCTCCTGAGCGACGCGGGGCTGCCTGGCAGGAGCTGCTCGGTTGCCGTCGCCCTGAGCGCCGGCCAATTGATTTATTTGTGCTCAGAGCGGGTCCACGTGGCCCGCTCTTTTGCTATCTTAAGCGCAAAGGCGATAGAAAAGGCATAGCTGAATTAGAGCATTTTCAAACCCTAAAGGTTTTTGCAATCACAGATTACCATAACCTTTAGGGTCTTCATTGATTACTGATTACTGACCTAGCTACCCTACAGTTTGGTCAGCAAGCGTGAGGGTTAACCAATCCCCGCCCGGACATGAATGATCCGGGCTACAAAACGGCCCTGGATCAATCCAGTTTGGGTCTAAAACTCCATTAATGGAGTGCTGTTTTATAGCCCGGTGATTGATCACCGGGCGGACTCCGGCGACTCAAGAGTCTCCGTTTCCAAAGTGTAGGGTAGCTAGTAACTCCTATATTTATCTATTTCTTGATACACAATACACCAGTGGGTAGTGGTTACATATTGACTGATGACACGTTCAACGTTATGCTCGAATGTATCCCCGTCTGCACGGGGACAAGCTTATCGGGCATCCATTTGGACCTACAAACGTGAATTCAGGCTAAGGGAACCTTAGCCCTAAAAACGTGCGGGAATGACAATTTCTATCAGTTAACACTTTACCACTACTGAGACGATTTTAATGAGTTTTCGATATTATGCAAATAATAGCTCGAAATGAGCTTTGTTAGCATGGCGCCGCCCCTTTGGTGGCAATTGCCTTTTGCAGTTGGTCTGTTGGACGGGGTATTATCCGCCGGATAGCTTCTACGCAGTGGCCCGGAGGCTCTGATTTATATGTTTCGCTGTATGAGTCATCAACAATATCTTTTATTTGTATAAGTTTTGATCATATATCTTTGAACCGGCTGAGGATTAATCC
>JAAELM010000396.1 GCA_024226635.1 Oceanicoccus sp.
CAGGATAGACTTTGCTCGATTGGTATTTTTTATAGTCAAAGTTAATCCTGCCATCGGATGTCGAATTGATGCGACTATCTGAAATCGCTACCCTGTGTGTGTAACGGCCAATGTATTTGACCACGACCTCCGGGCTGCCAAAGGGCTCTTTCATGTAGCAGAGCCAATTCTGCCAAGCTACTTTTTTCAGGAACCGGTCAAAACATGATGGCTCTGCAAGATAAGCCAGCTCATCGGGAAAAACCAGCTTGTCCTGGCGGTAAGCTTTCCACAACAGCTTAGCAAAATCACGCCGTACTCGCTTAGAAACCGCTCTGGCTGGAAATAGAAACTTCTTACGATAGGGTAGATTGACCCAACGCGTACCGTCATTTGATAGACCGCCGCCGGTGATAATATAGTGTAAATGGATGTGCTGGTTCAAAGCCTGACCCCAGGTGTGCAGGATACCGATAAAACCAAGTTTCGCGCCCAGAAAACGCGGGTCTTGCGCAAATGCGTTCAGCGCCTGACTTGTGGCTTTAAAGAACATATCATAGATGAGTTCCTTATTATATAATGCCAACTGATTGAGACTGTCCGGCATGGTAAAAACACCATGGAAGTAGGGAATGGGCAGTAACTCTGACAGCCGCGTGGCAACCCATTTGACTTTCTGATAAACCTGACAACGTGGACAGTGGCGGTTGCGGCACGAATCATAATCATACCGCCGGTAACCACAGTCATTGCAGCGGTATACGTGACCACCCAGAGTCGAAGTCCTACACGCACGAATGGCAGAAACCACACGTTCCTGATAGTACGATAGACGATGGTTAACAACATAGCCGGCAAGATAGCGGTCTAAAATCTTGGCAAGACCCAGCCCTTGCTTATAAGCTCCTGCGTCATGTCTGCATACAACGGATGCCATGAAAACGCTCCTACCTCAGGTTTAACAGCCTGCCGTAAACTATTGTTTATTTACAATCTGAACCTGCTTCGGCTACATCTAACTAAACGGTTAGCCGCGCCGACGCACACGCAACCAACCTTAAAAATGAACTAATTCCCCCAACCCCAAAAACTCGAAAATTGCGCTGCTGATTAGGCGTCGGCTGCACCAAAAAGTTAGAAAAAAGCAGGTGCCCAAAACAACCCCGCGAGTACTGAACAAGGCCGGCTGACGGCACCAACTGCCATCGTACTCTCAGAGGATGTACAAAATTACTCCCACATCTTTGTTAGCACTTTTACTCTTCATATTCTGGATATTGCTCTGGATTAACACCAGTTGATTTAACAACCCTCGGGTATTTTACTTTACTGTCCTCTGCAAGACGTTTCCTTGATTTCTTAATTTGAAAAAGCCAACTATCTCCGAAGTC
>JAAELM010000397.1 GCA_024226635.1 Oceanicoccus sp.
CTTTATAATCTGGAACACCGTCGCTATCGCTATCCAGTGCACAACCGTTAGCATCAACAGAAGCACCAGTGGGCGTGTTAGAACATTGATCTTTGGAATCTGCAACGCCATCAGCATCACCATCGACTGGCTCGGATTGCCTGGCAGCTCCGTCAAAGGCATAGCTTAAACCCACCAGCAATAAGGTATCCTGGGTATCATCATCGTGACCATAAATCACTTTGGCATCAGCTTTTAATGACCACTTTTCAGTAAAGGCATAGCGGAAGCCCACACCGGCATCGTACTGGGTTTCGTTATCTTCACCGTTGTCACCATCAAATTCAGCATGACCAATACCGACTGCCGCGTAAGGATCAAACTTATCCATACGGCCAAAATAGTAAATCCCATCAATACCGTATTGCAGCAGATCAACATCACCGTTATCACCATCCGGTGAAGAATCCATAATGCGAATTTCAGAAGCCCAGTGCTCACCATAACGGTATTCCGCGCCAATCGATAATAATGGTTCACCATCCAGGTCTCTATCGCTATCAAAGTCCTGATAACCGATAGCGGGGTTGAGGTACCAGTTGCCTTCTTCAGCAATGGCCGTAACGGAAAAAGTCGTCAATGTAGCGGAAGCTAACAAGATAGCTGATGCGTAATTTTTCATAGGTCTCCCCTAAAATATATTTATAAAATCATTTTATAAACTAACAACATCGACATTGTAACGGCTGCAGCGATAACGGCAATTAAAACTTTCTGAGGGCTTGAACGTTAGGAAGGGAGTGAGGCCGCAACCCCCAAAGAACCGTCATTCCCGCGAAGGCGGGAATCCAGACTGCATGCTTATGCTGTTATTTCCGCACCCGGCTAAAGCACTCGAGGGCAGGCTGCGGAAATTGACAGCACTGGATTCCCGCCTTCGCGGGAATGACGTCTGGTGTATTTTGAAAACCATTATAAGTGATCAGTTAAAAAGGCCTTTATCGTACCCCCCCAAACTTTATAGCCTTCGGCATTATTATGCCTGCCGTCCGAGAGTAATAAAGTCGTATCAGGTATTGCCCCTGAAGTTAATAAGCTGGCGTTGGCATCCACAAAAAATACTTCTTCTCGCTGCTCAGCCAGTTGCTGTAAAAATTGGTTAACCTGCTGCAACTCAGGCCATAAGGGCCAGTTTTGAGTCGTGGGTTTTAGTGCCACTATAATAATTTTAGCGTCAGCTGCCGCTCCATTTAACCGATCCAGCAACTGTAAATATAAAGGCTTTACCTGCGCCAGGGTCTTGGCCTTGTTACCGTAAGCCGTCGTAAAATCATTACTACCGATATACACAACAATCGCTTTTGGCTTATAGGGTGTCACTAGACGGTTAACATAATAACTAAGATCAATAATCTTGGCGCCACCAAAGCCTCTGGAGAAAACGTCTAGAGGCCGCATATCTTCAGCCAGTGTATTCCATAGGCGAATGTTGGAATCACCCAGAAATAAAACAGCATTCTGTGGAGGTGGGTTTGTTTTATCTTCGGCCTCAAAATTGGCAATAACACTATCCCATACACGAGGGTCCTCGCTACGCATATTTTTACCCTCCTCCCGGAGCTGCAAAAACAGATAGGTCAGTATCATCACTAGAATCAGCGACAGGATAATCGCCACCCTGATACTTTTCATACGCATAATCGATGCTCTCTTTAGAATATTTTTTGCCGGCTCAACAAGCTAAAGCCAATGCCAGGTATCACCTTGAAGTTTTACCCGTTGTTCTTTCAATAATTTAATCAGGTGGGCATGCAATGAATAACTGGCTACCGGATGTAAGGCAGCGTCAACATCGTCGTACACCAGTGGAGTTAAGGTTTCCAGGGTACCAGTCTGGCGGTCACTCATCACCGTAACGACCTTGATTTCTCTGCCCAGACGGTGATTAATAATACCCTGAATTTCTTCAATAGGTTTTTCAATAATGGTGCCATGACCTGGGCCAAGTGCTTTTACAGGGTATGGCAGCAATAATCTCAGCGACTCGATATAGTCCTGCATATCACCGTGGGGCGGGATAATAACAACAGTGGAGCCTTGCATAATATGATCGCCGGTTAATAACAGGCCATCTTCTTCCACCAGAAAACACAGGTGATTGTTAACATGTCCGGGGGTGTGCAATGCTCGCAGGCTAAACTCTTCCGTTAGCCAAGACTCATCGTGCTGAAATGACTTTTGCGGTTTAAAGCTCTCATCCTGAAAACCATCATTTTCGCCCAGGGTATTGCCCATAATCACAGCGCCGGTTGCCTCAGCCAGTGCAACCGCCGCCGGAGAGTGATCGGGATGAGTATGTGTTGCCAGTATCCAGCGCAACTGATCACCGCAGGCTTGCAGTATGGCATCAATATGGGAAGGTTCAGCGGGGCCGGGGTCGATAACTGCGACGGACTGCTGCCCCACTAGATAAGTGTTAGTCCCGGAACCTGTCATTGGCCCGGGGTTGGGGGCAGTAATGCGCCTCACCCTATCACTAACCTGAACAAGTTGACCTGGTTCTATGCTATTAATCATAAGTTCTAATCATAGCCTCCAATCATATTCATCCTGGTTAATAAAAAACGGGATAATCAATATCCCGTTTTTAACTGTTTTAGCGCTATACAGGCTAGACCAGATTGTTGATGGGAACCACCGTATCAACATCGGCATCATAATCAACCCCATCAATCTCAAAACCAAACAGCTTTAAGAACTCATGCTTATAACCAGCCATATCACTCAATTCAAACATATTGTCATCGTTGATATTGTCCCAAAGCTCTTCAACCTTATCCTGAATTTCAGGGCGAAGCTCAAGATAGTCAGTACGTAAACGGCCTTCATCATCCAGTTTCGGGCTGGTGCCATAGAGGCTTTCACGGAATAGAAGATCAGTCTGCTCGATACAGCCCTGGTGACTGCCATCTTCTTTCATCACTTTAAATAGCAAGCCAAGATATAAAGGCATAACCGGTATTGCCGAGCTCGCCTGTGTAACTACGGCTTTAAGCACAGAAACCCGAGCGTCACCACCACGACCAGCCAACTTCTCGCGGATATTAATAACACGCTTGTCGAGATCCTGTTTAGCCTGGCCAATGGTGCCGTGCCAATAGATATCCCAGGTAACCTTTTCACCAATATAGGTATAGGCTGTGGTTTTAGCACCATCGGCCAATACACCGGCTTCATCCAGGGCATCGATCCACATTTGCCAATCTTCACCGCCCATCACCGCGACGGTATTATCAATTTCTTCCTGGCTGGCTGCGGTAACAGACACTTCTTTTAATATACCTTTGTCGGTATCCGCTGCGCGCTGTACCACATCTTTACCAATGGGCTTTAATGTAGAACGGTGCAGCTCACCGGTTTTAGGATGCTGGCGAACAGGAGAAGCCAAGCTATAAACCACCAGATCTACCTGACCTAAATCAGCTTTAATAGTCTCAATGGTTTTTTGTTTAATGTCGTCGGAAAAGGCATCGCCGTTAATGCTTTTTGCATACAGCCCTTCTGCCTCGGCATGTTTATGGAAGCCGGCAGAGTTATACCATCCCGCTGTACCCGGCTTTTTCTCAGTACCTTCTTTCTCAAAAAACAAACCCAGCGTTGCAGCATCGCTGCCAAAGGCGGCAGTAATCCGTGAAGCCAAGCCATAACCCGTAGATGCACCGATAACAAGAACCTTTTTGGGACCGTTTTCTACTGGGCCATTGGCCTTAACATAGTCGATCTGGCTTTTAACATTGGCCTCACATCCTGTTGGATGAGTGGTGACACAAAGGAAACCGCGCACACGAGGTTTGATAATCATAAAGAGTCCTTATTCGGTTATAAGACTGGGCATTAAACGCCCGATATTATAGACGCCTTGCGTGAGTAAACCACCCCTTTATAATGCCTTCTTCGCTAATTACCCCGATAAGAGCACTGCGAGCTATGAGTAAAATCAAACTGGCCTATGCCACCCCCAGTGAGTGGACCGAGACGGTACTGGCTGATTTTGACCGTTTTTTGCTCGATCATGCCGCCGCGGAGAAGAAGGCCTCAGGAATGGCGGTGTCGATGCTCTCTCACTACCCCGATCGAGTGGAGCTGGTGGAAGCTATGGCAGATCTCGCCGTTGAGGAGATGAGCCATTACCGGGAGGTGGTTAAAGTAATTCACAGCCGTAATAAGATCACCGCCAAGGACGACAAAGACCCCTATGTGAATGAATTTCGCAAAGCCTTGCGCAAAGGCAGCGATGACTATTTTCTGGACCGCTTATTGATTGGCGGCATTATTGAAGCCCGCGGCGCTGAGCGTTTTGGCTTGATCGCCGAAGCATTGGAACCGGGCCAGCTGAAAAAATTTTATACCTCTATTACCCGCTCCGAACAGCGCCACGAAGGCTTAATGGTGGATCTGGCCCTACTGTATTTTGAACAGGCTGAGGTCCTTAATCGCCTGCAAGAATTGATCGATATTGAAGCGGGTATTGTGGCTGCCCTGCCCTTACGCGCTGCACTGCATTAAATCCAATGAAGGCCCTCACGCAATATTTAAAGACTTACGCGGAGCCGGAAGTGCAGCAGCTTGAGGGATTTCCCAGTGGGTTTTCGCAAAGTATCGTTATTCCCTTTTACCGTGAAACAACGGCAACACTGCAACGTTTTTGTGATTTTGCCAAGCGCAATAGCCACTGTTTGCTGGTTGCTGTTATCAACCGCCCAGAGTCTAACCGAGACACTCAGTGGGCGGAGCTTTTGTTGGCGATGCCAACCATTAGTCAGGGACAAGTTTTATGGCAGTCAGCCAATAAACTACTACGGCTGATCGGGCTTGATAATCAATCAGGCATTTTGCTGGTTGACCGCTGTATTAAAGGAGCGGCCATTGCCGATAAGCAAGGTGTCGGGCAGGCCAGAAAGATCGGTGCCGATATTGCCTGCCAGCTAATCACCCAGGACTGTGTGACTTCGCCCTGGATCGCCAATACAGATGCCGATGCCATACTGCCGGATAATTATAGGGACACCCTGGCGGAATATACCGCCGCCGATAATTATTCTGCCGCGCTGGTTTTTCCCTACCAACATATTTTTGTCGATGATACACCCAGGCTGCCAACGTTATTGTATGAGTTTTCTCTGCATTATTATGTGGCTGGATTGCAGTGGGCAGGCTCTCCCTATGCCTACCAGACACTGGGCAGTACCATTGCCATGCGTTATAACCATTACGCTATGGTGCGGGGATTTCCGAAACGTTCCGGGGCGGAAGATTTTTACCTGTTAAGTAAACTCGCTAAAACCGGCTCGATTATTTCCCTGCAACAGCCGGTGATAAAACTGCAGGCCAGAGAGTCTGACCGAGTGCCTTTTGGTACGGGGCCAGCAGTGACTGAATTAGCCGCTAACGAAAACCCTTTATTGATGCCGCTTTATCACCCTGACAGTTTTTATTATTTAAAATACTTTCTTGAGTTACTGGCGAAGCTTGCTGAAGATCAGTGTGACCTTACTACCGCCTGTGAAAAGTTTTCTACTATCGATGGGCTTGATACTGAACTGTTCGTTATCATTGCTGAAAAATTAAAATTATCCGCAGCCTTGACCCATTGCTACCAACAAGGCAAATCACCCGTCATACGTTTACAACACCTACACCATTGGTTTGATGGTTTTAAAACCCTGAAGTTTATTCATTTATTGCGAGGCTTGCAGTTACAGCCTGTTAGTTATCAGGACTGGCTAAAAGGAGATTACTCTTTTAAAGGGAACAACACCATGGATAGCTTAAGCCTGCGTATTGCAGACTACCCAACTTTCTGACGCTGGGCCAACTCGGCGGTTTGGCAAAAAGTTTGCTGCAAGATTAACGCATCATGACTGGCACGGTGACGGGTATAGCCGAGCTCGGCGGTGACTTTCTCTTTGGTTTTATGCCAGATATCTACCTGACCATCCGATAACAAACTGCGCAGGGATTCCAGCCGAAATTGCTGGGGGAGTTCAGCCGCATCAAATAACAGGGCTATCCAGCTGCTGTCATTACCCCAGGCATCCGTATAAACAATCTGGCCCGCTAATTGTTCATTCAGCATCGTTGCAACCACGGCAGGTGCTTTACCATGCTCCAGCAATATTTCGCGGCTGATACCATGCAGTATTTCAGCCCTGGGGTCCCAGTGTTGCCACTCCGGCTCACGACGGATAATAGAGCAATTAACCTGCCCTTCTGTATTAGCCACACCCACTTCTATCGGGTAGCTACCTCGGCCTAATCCAGACGCTTCAACATCAAGAATAATGGGTCGCATAATGGTATTCCTGCTTTGCATGCAGTGCTTGGTGTAGCACCGTCCCGATGCGGTTTGATGATTATTGCATGGATAAATTATAGACAATATTGGTGGATATGTAAGAAATAAACCTAAGGCGTTACTGGTTATATTCGTCCAATAAATCCATTAGCTGCACCATGCGTAATTCGGGATCACTGATGGATAGCAATTCAAACTTTATCTTTTCATCAATGGGTAGCAACTGGGCTAACAGGCAGCTCATCGCGGATATATCTTCAATAACAGGAGAGAGTTTTAATCGGGCAATATGGGGGTGGTCAAGCAGTTGCTTAAGCAGACCTTCCATTTCATCAGAATACTCTGGTAGCGAAATAATGGGCTCGGGCTCTACCCACTCTATATCAGCCATATGGAGCTTATCGTCGCGCTGGTGACTGGAGATAACTCGAAATTTTTTTGTGCCTGCAATGGTGACACCCAGCAAGCCATTGGGTAATGAATCCCAATCAACTATTTTGGCAAAGGTCCCCACCTGCGCTAAACGGGGGTCCAGTTCTTTTTCAGGCTGATAAAACTCACTACCCTCACGAAGCCAAACGACACCAAATCCGGAATCATGCTTAAGACAGGAACTGATTAAATCGAGATAGCGGGGCTCAAAAATTTGCAGGGGAATTTTACCACCTGGAAAAAGCACTGTACTTAAAGGAAACAGGGGGATGGTTTCCATGCTTATGACTCCGTTGCCTGTTCTAAGGCGTTAATCAGCTTGATAGCTTGCTGGCGGTTTTCACCACAGACGGAAGCTTCGGCTTGAAACTGCTCACAGAGCAAAGGTCGCTCCGGTTTACCAAATAGCTGGCAACCATAATTTTCATCCAGATGCAGGCAACGCACTCCCGCCGGTTTTCCCTCGGGCATTCCGGGCATTGGCTCGTTAATGGAAGGCGCTATACAACAAGCGCCACAATGCTGCCGGCATTCAAAGCTCATGCGTCTTTTGCAAGTTCAACATTGGGGCCCAAAGGCTTAAAAGTAATCAGTAGTTGTGGCAATAATAATAGCGCACCCATTAAAGCCGCAAACATGGCCGTACCGGTTAACAAACCAAAATAAATACTGGGGTTAAAGTTGGATAGCGCTAGTACTGAGAAGCCAATCACGATAATCACCGAGGTATAAAACATAGCCTTGCCAATGGAGCCATGGCAGCGATACATGGTCGCCACATAATTCTGGTCTTTGGCAAACTCACTGCGGAAACGATGGACGTAATGAATCGTATCATCCACGGCTATACCCACTGAAATAGCCGCAATGGTTACCGTCATGATATCCAGTGGAATGCCTGCCAGGCCCATACCACCCAGTACCATACCCGCCGCTAAAATATTGGGAGCCAGTGCAATCAGTGCAATGGGAAGGGAGCGGAATAACACGATAAACATTGCCAGGATGGCAATAAACACAGCACCCAGGGTTAAAATTTGTGAGCGGTACAAGCTTTGCAGCATATTGTTATACAGGACTAACATACCGGTTAGATGGATCTGTTCTTCTGCAAAACCCATGTCGTTAATCAGGTGCTCATGCACTTGCGCCAGTAATTCATCGCGCCTTAAGGTGCGGCTGGTTTCTTTTACTCGAACCGTGATCCGGGTTTGGTCAATCTCTTCATTTAAATAAGGGTGGATCAATATTTCATTGATATCCTCCGGCAATGCACGCTGAATTAAGGCCAGCTGAATATCATCAATACCGGTGGCTATAGTGCGCAAGGCTTTATAAGGCGTTGCCAGTGATAACACCTTGCCGGTCTCGGGTAATGAATCAAGATAATCGTGGACTGCTTCAATTCGGCTTAGGCCCGCGCGGTTAAACCAATAGCTGGGGTCTGCCGTTTCTTCATCGGCAAAGTCGTCGCTGAAATCATCGCCAAAGTCGTCGCCACCGAAATCATTTTCAAACTCATCAAAAGAACCATCATCAATTACAGTTTCAACGACAGCCTCTTCAACCGCAACTTCAACCGCAACTTCAAAATCAGGCTCAGGGGCGGCATCAATAATCACTTCCAATGGAATGGTGCCACCCAACTCGGCATCAATCACTTCCATACCCTGATAAATTTCAGTGGTGTCATGGAAGTAATCGATAAAGCGGTTTTCAACTTTTAACTGACTTATACCAAAGATACTGACAACGGCCAACAAAGCACCGCCCCATAAAATCAGCGAGCCATGACCTTCGGTAAATACAGCAAAACGTCTTGTTGTTGCGCTCTTGTTGTTATTAGAGGGAATACTTGAAGGCTTGCCCCATAGTAATAGCCCCGTGGGTAAAACAATAAAGGTAATCACTAACGAGGCTGTTACCCCAACCGTCATCATCCAACCAAAATCAATCACCGGACGAATACCACTGACAACTAAAGAAGCAAAGGCCACGATGGTAGTCAGCGCGGTATAGATACAGGGCTTTATCATCAGGAAGGTGGCATTTTTAACCAGTTCCTGTTGCGCTTGTTCCGGGTTGGCCGCCAGTAGTTCGCGGTAGCGCACCACTAAATGGATAGCGATGGATAGAGAGATAATTAAAAGAATGGCCACAAAGTTGGAGGAGATAATGGTCATGCGCCAATCCAGCAAGGTAATTAAGCCCAGCATAAAAGTAGCCGATAACAGGCAGCTTAATAACGGTAACACCACCCAAACCAAATGCCTGAAAATGACTGACATGGTGATAATAATAAACGTCACTATACCAATACCAAAAACCATCAAATCACTTTTCACAAAGCTGATCATATCGGTGGCAATCATCGGCACGCCGCCGAGGAATAAGGTGGCATTGTCGCGGTAGTTATCGAGTAGCACGCGCACTTTAGCTACCAGTACCGACTGCCTGTCATTGGCCATGACGGTATGGTTGCGAAGTTCCTGTACAATCTCTGCCAGCTCAGCCTCCAGTGCAGGCGTTGAACCGTTGCTGGCTTGCTGTTCCCAAATTTTATCCCGAGCGTTTTGCAGGGCGAAGTATTTTTCATCCCTAACCAGATTGACTTGCAAGGTGGTGGTTCGTCCATCGCTGCTGGTTAGCAGGTTTTTATAAATGGGGCTTTCTGCCAGCTCTTTCCTAACCAGCTCCTTGTCGATATTCGGGTTGCGTAAACTGCCAACAACGCCATCGGATACATCATCAAAGGTGACTTGCGGGCTGGCTAGTAGTGGCACATCCAAAATAGTCGTCACGGAAGAAACCCCTTCAAGGGCCGCTAGCTCTGTGCGCAGTTTATCCAGTTCGGCCAATACCGGTTTGGATAATAAATCCTGTTTGGGCTGATAGGTGACCAGCAAAAAATCTTCCGAGGCATAGCGGGTGCTGATTTCCCGAGAGTATTTCAGGGATTGATCGCCCTCCAGAACCAGGGCATCTGCCGAGGCATCCAATTTAAAATTGGGGATATGGGTGGCCAGCCAAGCGATCAAGCCTAATGAGAGTATCAGGGCCAACAGTGGGCGCCGTAAAATCAAAACGTCATAGATGGAAAAAATTTTACTCACTAAATGATCCTTACTACTGATTCTGTTACTGCTGTGACAGTGACTACTGTGACAATGCAGTCGTTAATAATAGATGAATACCACCAAAACCACCGTTGCTCATAATAACAATATGATCACCGGCCTTACTGTCCGCCGCCAGTTGCTGCACGATCGACGGGATTGAATCACTGATGACTGCCCTGCCCTCACTGTGGTCGACCACCGATTGTAGTGACCAGTCCAGCCCCTCAGGTTGATACCAAATAACCTGGTCAGCCTCTGCGGTGACTTCGGCCAACCGATCCAGATGTGAACCCAGGCGCATGGTATTGGAGCGGGGTTCTATAACGGCAATAATGCGTTGCTCACCGGCTTGTGCATTAACCTGTGCCCGCAACCCCGCCAGAGTAGTTGCTATTGCGCTGGGGTGATGGGCAAAGTCATCGTAAACCAGGATGCCGCGATCATCATAGATTAATTCCATACGACGCTTTACACCCTGAAACTGTTGCAAAGCCTCTATGGCAATCTCGGGAGTGACGCCCACATGCCTGGCGGCGGCAATCGCAGCCAAGGCATTATTGATATTGTGCTCGCCGGTATTGGACCACTGTACTGTGCCGGCTGTGTCGCCGTTAAATAGCACATCGAAATCACTGCCATCGGCTTTGTTGGCTTTAGCCAGCCACTGGGCCGAGTTATCGGTGAGTGAAGTTTTTTCCAATTCCGACCAAAGCCCCTGGTCGAGTACCTGCTGCAGGTTATTGTCACCAGCTGGCACTATCACACGACCATTGCCGGGGATAATTCTTACCAGATGGTGGAATTGCTTTTGGATAGCGGCGATATCTTCGAAGATATCGCCATGGTCAAACTCAAGGTTATTGAGTATGGCGGTGCGAGGGCGATAGTGGACAAACTTGGAACGTTTATCAAAGAAGGCGCTATCGTATTCATCGGCTTCAATCACAAAGAATGCCGAATCGCCCAGGGCGGCAGACACGCCAAAGTTACCGGGGACGCCACCAATCAAATAGCCTGGCTTCATACCGGCAAATTCCAGGATCCAGGCCAGCATGCTGCTAGTGGTGGTTTTGCCGTGAGTGCCGGCGGCGGCCAGTACCCAGCGGTCTTGTAATAGATGTTCAGATAACCACTGCGGGCCCGAGGTATAACGCAGACCGCGATCAAGCATGTACTCAACACAGGGGTTGCCACGGGACATGGCATTGCCCACTACAACTAAATCGGGAGCGGGATCTAATTGAACAGGATCATAGCCCTGGGTCAGGCTAATCCCCTGTTCCTCAAGCTGGGTACTCATGGGGGGGTAAACATTAGTGTCAGAACCGGTGACGGTATGACCCAACTGGCGAGCCAATATGGCCAAACCGCCCATAAAAGTCCCACAAATACCCAGGATATGGATATGCATTAATGACCCTTCTTGTTATTTAGATAGCTCAATTTGGGATTGTCGATATTTTTATTGGCGCTGATAGTAACATTGGCCAAGTACTGAGACACGCTTAATCTTCTTTGACGAAGGCCAGGCCAACACCATCGTTATCCAACCGGACGACTTTCATTTTAACAATAGGAGCATCTCCGCCCCCCATACCCTGAACTTGCACACTGACCGTCTCTCCAATAGGCGGCAAGCTGTTGCCCTCTGCCAGAATATACGCCCCACCATCAGAAATATCGCCGGTATGAAGATTAAGGTCTCCGACCTCTGGATGGGAAAGTTTTACGTCTGCACGCAGCTTGGTTCTTACATGTTCACGTTTATTGCTACCGGACACTGTTATTTCCTTGTATTTAAACTCAAACTCACTTTAATAAGGTTAGCATAGACCATACAAACAGCAATAGATTCAATGATTTAGAGAATCCAGTCAGATTTATTGGTATTCCTCGCTGGTCAGTTTATAATCGCGCCTGCTATTTTTGAGCACACTTTTAAGCACAACCCGAATACACACTGCAATCTGGACATTTATCATGAGCTTTAACAACATCCCAGCAGGTAAAGACCTGCCAAACGATATCTATGTCGTTATTGAAATTCCTGCCAACCACGACCCAATCAAGTATGAAATTGATAAAGATATGGATTGCCTATTGGTTGACCGCTTTATGGCAACACCTATGTTCTACCCTGCCAACTACGGTTATATCTCTAACACTTTATCTGAAGATGGCGACCCACTAGACGTATTGGTTGTTACTCCTTATCCAGTTGCACCGGGTGCTGTTATCCGCAGCCGTCCAATCGGTATTTTGAACATGAGCGACGAAGCTGGCCAAGACGCCAAGCTGATCGCTGTACCACATGACAAACTATCTACTATTTATCAAGACGTCCAGGAGCCTTCTGATCTGCCAGAATTATTGATCAAGCAGATCGAGCACTTCTTTGAAAATTATAAAGATTTAGAGAAAGGCAAATGGGTTAAGATTGATGGCTGGGCTGGCAGTGAAGCCGCCAAAGCTGAGATTATGAAATCAGCTGAAGCCTATAAGGGCTAAGCAGATTAACTACACAAAAAAGCCGGACTTTATGTCCGGCTTTTTTGTGCACGTAATATTACAACGACTTATTGTCAGGTTTTATTTTGCCCTGACTTTCTTCGGAGAGGAACCGACCAGTTTTTTATAAAGCTTGGTTTTTCTATTAATCAGCTTGTGCTTCGCGTAAGCATTAACAGCTTGCAACCACGCCTCCTCTTTTCCATGAGCCCGGATAGAAAAACTGGTACAAAATATTTTATTCTCTAACTCAGAAGCAATTCCCACTTGAAATATAGGGGTTACTGTACCGCTTTTCTCAGTTTTACATAAATAACTTATCCCCTTAACGGATCCGTCATCATTAAAACATCGGTAGGCTTTCAACTTTTTCTTTACCTTAATCTGCTCCTCGGACAACGCCTCATCACGAGCAATGGCAAGCATTTCAACCTGCTTTCTTAGTTTGGGCACCATGCGTTTACCGTCTTTTTTCAGTGAGAAATATTCCTGGTAAAGCTTTCCATTCACTGTACGTCGAACACGATATCCATAAAACGCTTCATTATCTAAAAGTTTTATACTCACTATAATCCACTCCATTAAGTACATGGCCGTGAAATAAAACGATCACTGCCTTGTATAACCAATATTTGACGATTCAAATATTTTCCAAAAAACATCCGCAATATCTTTTGAGGCCCCATGCTTTAATAAGCATTCAAAATAATATCTTAGATGTAAGAAGTATAAATAGTAATTAAGAAATGTCTATCCGTTAATACGTCGAAAGGACTAGCTAAATAACAAGGGTTTAGTATTA
>JAAELM010000398.1 GCA_024226635.1 Oceanicoccus sp.
AGAGGTCACACTTGTGTGCCGCTCATGGTAAGGAGTAGTAGCCCATCAACAGATGCCGTGGCGTATGGTGGAATGGGTCGTAAGTGGCGGATGCCTGGGGGTGGGCAGACCTCAGCAAAGAAAGCTTGTAGCGTGGAGATTCGGCCATTTCTGAATCACCCAAAGCATAAACTAAAGGCTACTAAAGCGTTTAAGCGGCTTAGGTCGCGGTTTGTGGAGCCCACACAACAGGAGGCCATTTTACAGAGCAACACATAATGGAAACACTGCAATACATCAGTATAACCTTTCACTGTAGAATTATGTGAGCGCAAATATGACATATATTACCTGTTTCGATTCTATTTGTACCAGTTCGGCCATTTATTGAAAGAGATCTGGTCTCGATTAGTTCCAAAAAGCAATGGCTTGGCTTGTCCAGGGCGCCGAAATGGGTTAGGCGAATGGGTGGGCCCCACTGGGGTGCCTCTCCAGCCAACGTCAGATTGCAAACAAAGACCATTGCATCCAAAGGTACATATTGAAGAGACTTAGTAAGTATGAAATCAGTCCAAACTGCCGAATAAATCATTTCCATGGCGGTCAAACC
>JAAELM010000399.1 GCA_024226635.1 Oceanicoccus sp.
AATCAGCGCAGCAGTCACCAATGCCTTGCAGCGCTACGCGCATGATGGTTGCCTGGTTGCATAAATGAGAAGTAGTTCGTCAGAAGCACCAAAATGTCCGCTTCGAGTTCGGTCAGTCATCCATGACAACTCGAAAGCAGTCGAATGACCGCTTTTCGCTATAAAATAGACGTTCGAGGATTCAAACTCTGGCTATCTGATTGGTTCACCATCTAAGCGCGGGTTTGCATAGCAGCTCACAACTGGCGCCTATACGCCAACGGTTTAACCACCGCCGAAAGATTGCTCTACTGAAGCGGAACAGCCCTTATAATACAGAGCCTAAAAAAAGCCGTGAAGCACACGCAACCTGGATAGCCAGAAAGAACAAGAAAAGGAATACCAAGAATAGCGGTATCCGGCGTGTTATTAACTTGTTTTCAGGTAACGTAGCGAATGCTTATACTGTACCCGCAGGGCAGTCTTTCTTATTTGCGCTTCTGGCCAACGCTTTCTTTTGGCGTTTCAGCGCGCGGTATTGTTTCTTAGCGCCGCTTTCTTGAAGCTCTTCCATCTTAGTGGTTATTAGTTTGGCTTCGACGGCCATTAGATCGCAGCTGAAGTCTTGATAACTGATAGCCGATGCGTTCGCTTCATCCATATTCTCAGGCGAGCTTGCGCAGCCCGATAACACTAATAATAAAGCGGCACCTATGCAGGTTTTAGTTTTCATCATTGCTCTGTGGTTATCTCATGTTTAAACATAAATACAGACAAACCAAATCTCCACGAAGAGAAACAGTCTACCTTGATTTCGGGTAGCATTGCGTAACACCGTATCCCATCAATAGATGGGTGCCTGGTCTGCCCCTTTCGGCTGTCATTGATTGGAGCCTTGTCTGACAGTAAACACCATTCCATGCGCTCCTGTCAAGATCAACTCTGCCCTTTAGAGACAGTCGATTAAACTTCAATCTGTCTCTAAAGGGCATTGCGCAATGTGATAGTATGTCTATTATTGGTTAGGAGTTTCAATCGTATTTGACCCTATTGGTTCTGTTGTTTCACCCATTGGGTGCGGTCATTATTGTAAAAAACCACTATACAATCAGGACTTGCTTCATTCTTCAGGTTTCTATATCGGAATT
>JAAELM010000400.1 GCA_024226635.1 Oceanicoccus sp.
ATCATGGGCGGGACCAGTGTCTGCATCCAGATCCGCAGGAAACGGCAAATCTCGCGCCGGACAATAGTCAGGAAAGATATCCAGACCACTTTGGGATCAGATTTCATGACAGGCTCCCTTCAGCGCGGACGGCGGGCGTCTTGCTCATAGTTCTCAATTTTCTGATTAGGCAAAGTGCGCGCTTCTTTAAGTTCATTTTCTTCAATCATACGAATGAACAACTGCTCCAGGCGATTGGATTTGTTGCGCATACTCAATACCCGAACCTGTTGCCTGGACAGAGCCTCGAACAACGGGTTTATACCCTCATCTTTTGAGACTACGGCATCCAGAGTCCGGGCATCGACCCAGGTAAGCCGGTAGCCCTTGATGTCCGGGAGAGTTTGCAGATCCTGTTCAAGATCCAGTACATAGGTTTCCGTCTGCAACCGCGCCAGCAGAGTTCGCATGTCGGTTTGCTCTATGATCTCGCCATTGTCAATGATGGCGATGCGCCTGCACAGTTGCTCGGCCTCTTCAAGGTAATGCGTAGTGAGGATAATGGTAGTACCGGCCTTGTTTAATTCACGCAGGAAACCCCACATGGAGTGGCGGATTTCGACATCCACGCCCGCCGTGGGTTCATCGAGTATCAATAAACGTGGCTCATGGACCAGCGCCCTGGCGATCATCAGACGCCGTTTCATACCGCCCGACAACATCCGTGAGGGTTCATGGTGTTTATCCCACAGATCCAGCTTTTGCAGATAGTACTCGGCCTTTTGCAAAGCCACGCGGCGTGTAATGCCGTAGTACCCGGCCTGAGTCACGAGGATATCGAGGGGTGTTTCCCAGTGGTTGAAATTGAATTCCTGAGGCACCAATCCTATTTGCGCCTTGGCTAGATAAGCGTCCACATCCATATCAAGACCATGGACAAACACCTTGCCGGCAGTTTTGTTCACCAGAGATGTGACAATACCGATGAGAGTCGACTTACCAGCACCATTGGGCCCAAGAAGGGCGAAAAAATCACCACCCTCAACACTCAGATTGACATCACCAAGAGCTCGATGACGGTTATCATACGTTTTACTCAAGTGTTCGATTTGTAAAGCGATGGCATTCTGCATCAAAGCGCACTCATGCAACGGGCAAATGATTATACTTGCCTCATGCCCGATGGGTTGGTCTTACTGAAATTCAATTCACAGAAAAGGGGGGCGATGCTGCACGCCTTTACCGGTTTTCTGATATTTCCGGAATCTCTGTTCACGTTGAACCGGAATGAGTGTTCACGATGGGCCGGAATATATACCACTGACTGATGAGGTGGTCTACTAGATCGGGACAGGTCAGTTAAGGATAATCAACTTAACTGGGGTAGACGAAAAAACGAAGCTATCGGTACTTTCAGTACCGATAGCGCACTTATTCTGAACTATAGCTGATCTTTAAGCAGATCAGCCAAAAACTTCGCAAATGGCGCAATGTCTTGATCGACACTGGCTGACTCAAGTGCGTCCATATATTCATTGCGGCGTTCAACCGGAATGATCAGCCAAGGATATCCGCCAGCGGCTAGCATTAAGTTCATCAAGAAGCGACCGGTTCGGCCATTGCCGTCCATAAATGGGTGAATATATACAAATATGAAGTGACCAAGCACCACACGAACTTCTGGGCTTTCTTCTTCGCGTAGCAGCTCAAAGAAAGTGGGAATTAAATCTCGCACAGCTTCAGGACTTGGCGGTGTGTGCATTGATTGGCGAATATAGACAGGGCGATTGCGATAGCCTGCTAAATCCGCAGCACCAATGATGCCTGCGACAACACTTGGTGCAAATAGCTCTCGATACCAAGCGCTGTAATCATCCTCAGCCGCTTCGCCTGCATCTTTTCCTTCTAGTACGGTGCTGATTGTCTGCTTTACTGACTGGAAGGCTTGCCAGTAGCCGCGAGCGGCCAAGGTGTTCTGATGGTCTTTGTCCGCTTTGATGCTATCAGGGTTCCAGTTGCCTTCACGTACGCGCTCAATCAGTTCGGCGCTAACCTTGTATCCTTCAATAGAAAGCGAGTGATAAGCGTCAGAGGCGTAAATATCGTCAATCTGAGAAAGATAGGCTTTAATATCTTCAGGTTTGCCGGGAGCAGGAGGGAAGTGCTCCAATATGGGGGCTCTAAATGTATCCCACATCATGCGCAAGCGGTTGACGTAGGGCGACAGTTCTCGATTGCCAATTAATATGGTCGATTGCTCTTCAAAGGGGTCAGCTTCGTTGACGGTATGCCCGGCACTGCGCATGGTGTCTAAAATTGTGTCGGCAATTTTATCCCTGCCAATGTTTCGAAAGGCTCCGGCCAAGCGGCTAGCTACGGTGCTGTGATTACCTTCAAGCAAACGCCGTAGAATATCGGAAGGCTCGCCGATCATAGAAAGTACAGAGCGCATTTCTAAAGGCTGAGCGATATAGTAATTTGGAGGACAAGCGATGAGCGCGGCGGGAAGGCTCATAACTCTCAAACCTTCAAGTAAAGTTACATCGCTAACTTCCGGTAGCTCAAGCCGCAAATCAAAAATAGAGGTGTTATGAAGTAAGCTTGTGGGCTTATTGCCGCCCTTGGGGGTGCGCACCAGTAATTGGCGTGGCACTGTCCAGTTGCCGATATGAATGGCTAATGACTGCTCAGGGGAAAGGCACCATGCATCGTTAAAGCGTGAGTTTAAATAGTCACGCGCAAAGCCCCAGAAGGATGTGTACCAAGCAGTGCTTTCAGCCGCAACTTCGTCAGGGCGGGAAGGGATATACCACCCCTTCATGACTTCACGGATGAAGCCATTCTTCAAAAGCCGCTCACGGTGTGTGCGCGTCATATCTGAAGTACGAATGGCAATGCTGCCTTTATCCTGTATCTCTTTGAGCACAGATAAGGACTGGGCTAGTTTTTCAGATGGAGCGGCCATAGCGAGCTTTCAAATTCAGGTGTTTATGCTTAGCGATTTCCAGGTTATTAAGTATTTTTGTTTTTAGGCTATTGTGTCAAGCTGTTTTTAGGTTATAACGCTTCTTGTTGTAGTCAGCCAATATGGGCTGAATATAGCAATCGGATACAATAAAGCGCCTTTCGCTAAAGCAGCGGAAGGTTTTTTAATTGGGTACAAATTTGGGTACAAAGTAGGATTTTGAAGGTATGAGTGATAGCAACTTCATCAATGAAATCAATAAGAAGTGTATACAATTGTGTTTACTAAATTTTAATTATGGTCAATAAAAATATTTACTTTAAATTATTATTAGTCAATAAATATATTGACTAATATGCAGTCTTGGTATATAAATATGTATATGGACTGAGCATTCAGGTACACAGAAAGGCCTAAAATGAGCATAGATAAGATAGTTGCCAAGCAATATCGAGACAAAGTTAATCAAGCTGTAAGTCAGTTTGGTAGTTTGTCTATGCTCCCTGACCATGGGCTTCCGAAAGAAGGATGGCTCCGTACTGTAAGAACAGCGTTTGGTATGACTGGTACGCAACTGGCAAAAAAGCTTGGAGTTACCAAAGCCAGAGTATCTAAG
>JAAELM010000401.1 GCA_024226635.1 Oceanicoccus sp.
CCAGGTGGTTTTTTAATACTTATATTGATAACGCTGTAACCCCAGCGGTTGCGGATTCAGTCAACAATATAAAGCTATTATCGCAAGGCATGGTTAGCACTGCGCAACTTGATGCGGTGACAGTCCAGTCAATATTTTTACAGCCCCAATATCGTGATGTGATCGGAAACATTTACGGGCGCGTGTTTAACGAGATGTCAGGGTTTAGCGGGGACACTGCGACGGACCTTGCTCGGGTATTATCTGAGTCTGTCATGCTTGGCGAATCAGCAAGAAAGGCAAAAAGCAGGATAACTAAGCGGTTCAATGTGGCAAGCTCAAGGGCCGAGCGGATAGCGCGTACTGAGATAAACAGAGCTTATACGGTAGCAAGGGCGAAAGCCTCGCAAGTCGTAGCTAGTAACCTAGATATTACTGTCAATCTGATCCATAGGTCCAGCTTAACGCCAACGACTAGGTTCGAGCACGCGCAAAGACACGGCAAGATATACACGGTTGAAGAACAGAATGAGTGGTGGTCAGAAGGTGCAAACCGGATCAA
>JAAELM010000402.1 GCA_024226635.1 Oceanicoccus sp.
CGGTATTCGTTATGAAGATATCGACACCCAGCAAAAGCGTTATAACGATATAGATCGCAGTTCTTCTTATATCAATGCAGAAAACAGCACCAGTGAAACCTTATTAGCTTTAGGTGCTACCTATCAGCTAAATGACCAGTGGGGTTTATTAGCCGGTGTTCACCAGGGTTTTGCACCAGCTAGCGCCGGTGCTGAAAATGTAGACCCTGAAGAAAGCACTAACTATGAAGCCGGTGTGCGTTTTGCTGAAGAAAACCTGTTTGTAGAAGCGATTTACTTCTTTAGTGATTACGAAAACTCTGTGCAATATTGTACCGTTGCCAACCCTTGCGGCACGCAAGACTTTGGTAGCATCAGTCAGGGTAAGGCAGAAATTGAAGGTTTGGAGTTTTTACTGAACTATGATTTTGCTGGCAGGGCAGCTTACAGCATCCCGTTCACCTTTACTTATACCTACACCGATACTGAAATCACTAGCAGCAGCGATGAGGGCGATATCCTGAAAGGTGATTCATTGCTAGATATTCCAGAGAACCAGTGGGCAGCTTCCATCGGCTATGTGGCAGCATCAGGTTGGGATACTTACCTGAATGCCAGCTACACCGATGAAACTTGTATTAACTATAGCTGCGACCGTGCAGGTGTGGATGATAGGTTCTTAACGACAAATGACCTGTTAGTGTTTGACCTGTCTGCCAGCTATCCGCTAAACCCAAAAACCCGGGTTTATGCCAAGGTTGATAATCTGTTAGATGACCAGGAAATTATTTCCCGCAAGCCTTACGGAGCTCGCGCCAATAAGCCACGTACTGTTTACTTTGGTTTACAGGTTAGCTTCTAAGTTGTTTATGTCCGTCATCCCCACGAAGGCGCATTGCTGTCTGGGGTAATCTTTGTGGTGTAATGCTGATGCTGTTATTTCTGCCCCCGACTCAATCACTCGGGGGCAGGCTGCGGAAATCTTCAGTGCTGGGTTCCCGCCTGCGCGGGAACGACAATGAGGGGGAGGGGTAAGTTAGCTGCTCATCTGGCTTTGCTGGTAATTTTGCAATCCAATCCGCTCAATCAAACCAAGCTGGGTTTCAAGCCAGTCAATATGCTCTTCTTCTGATTCCATAATACTCTGGAATAAATCCCGGCTGACATAATCGCCAATAGACTCACAGTAAGCGACGGCCTCTTTTAAATCCTTATGGGCAATCATTTCCAGCTTGAGGTCGCACTCCAGCATTTCCTTGGTGTTTTCACCGATTAACAGTTTGCCCAGATCTTGCAGATTGGGTAGGCCTTCAAGAAACAGGATGCGCTCAATCAGGCTGTCCGCATGCTTCATTTCATCAATGGACTCGTGGTATTCGTGATCACCCAGGTCTTTAAGGCCCCAATCTTTATACATTCTTGAGTGCAGGAAGTACTGGTTAATCGCAACCAGTTCGTTGCCTAATACTGTGTTCAGGTGCTCAATAACCTTGGCGTCGCCTTTCATGATGTGTCTCCGGGTGGGATGGTTCCGTGATTTTTGGCAAGTGTGTGCCAGCGGGGGAATACTGTCAATGCTAAGCTATTGATTTTTATGAGATAAAAATGGGAATAAAAGTTATTCGCACTCGCACTCGCACTTGCATCTCGGTGAGGGGGTGAGGTCAATAGAGGGGAGGGGCTAGCTTACTGCGTAGAACAGTTGCTCATTATCGATATTGCGTTCAATGCTTTGATCGAAAACTTCGCGGGCCAGAATACCGCATTTGCCACATTGCGAGGCAAGATTCAGCTCCTTACGGACCTGGCCAAACCGGGTAGCGCCTTTGGCAACTGCTTCGCGGATCTGGCTGTCAGTAACGGCTTTGCATAAACAGATGTACATAGTGGTTCGGTTCTTTGTTGTCTTAGTTCAAGATGGGGGAATGTTAATTCAAATGAGAATCATTGTCAATATCATTTAGATGTATTATTCCCTCATTCAGGCTAGTTTGCCTGATAACTAATCAAACAATATTGATATCAATCAATAGTTTTTGCCTATGGCGTTGATTTAAAAAAATCAGTGGGATTGTGGCAGGCTGCTGTGTAGTATGGCTGCCATATTCGAACTGGACCCCAGCGCTGGCGAGGCTGAAATATCGTTGCAACGCTGGGTGGTTAGAATGGCAATAGATGTAAACTGACTTTATATTCCACAACCTTTGGAGGCTAGAAAACAATGAGTGTACTCGTTGGCAAACCCGCACCGGATTTTACCTGTAATGCAGTATTGGGTAATGGCGAAATCGTAGATAACTTTAACCTGGCAGAAACTATCAAGGGCAAAATTGGCCTGATATTTTTCTATCCATTGGATTTTACTTTTGTTTGTCCTTCTGAATTATTGGCGGTTGATCACCGTATGGATAAATTCAAAGAGTTGGGTGTAGAGGTTATCGGTGTTTCTATAGATTCTCACTTTACTCATAACGCATGGCGTAACACGGATGTAAACAATGGTGGTATTGGCCAGGTAGCTTACACATTGGCTGCTGATATCAATCACGACATCTGCCGCGCTTATGACGTTGAGTCTGCCGATGGCGTTGCTTTCCGTGGTGCGTTTATTATCGACCAGGAAGGTGTTGTACGTTCACAGACTGTAAACGATTTACCACTGGGCCGTAACTTCGATGAGTTTATTCGTGTGATCGAAGCACTGCAGTTCCACGAAGAGCACGGTGAAGTGTGTCCTGCTGGTTGGAGCAAAGGTGATAAAGGCATGACAGCTTCTCCTGACGGCGTAGCCGCTTACCTTTCTGAGAATGCTGATAACTTGTAAGTTGCCAGTCTCGTAATAAAAAAGGCTGATAGTTTTGCTATCGGCCTTTTTTGTTGAGAGTAAACAGTATTCTTATGCCTCATAGCTTGATTAACGAACAAATACGCATTGCCACCAAAGCCGACCATGCCATCAAAGGCGAAACCTTGCAGTCTTTATGGAGTGGTTACGGGGAAGTGGTACGCTATTTTTTATCGGGCGTTAATGCCTGTGCTCAATCGGTCGTTGTAAAGTGGGTGTCACCGCCGTCAAAAGCCCATCATCCTCGCGGTTGGAATACCAATCGCTCTCACCAAAGAAAACTCCACTCCTACGATGTTGAAATGTATTGGTATCAACACTTTGCCAAACAGTGTGGTGAGTATAGCCGCGTACCTGAAGTCTATGGTGTTTACCAGTACTCCGTTGAAAGTCACGTACATACAATGATGGTGTTAGAGGACTTGGATGCCGCTGGTTATCAGCTGAGAAAAGACCAGTTGGAGCTTTCCGAAGTCAAGCAATGCCTGCGTTGGCTGGCGAATTTTCATGGCCGGTTTATGGGGCAGGCCCCCGAGGGTTTATGGCCGGTGGGCAGCTACTGGCATTTGGATACCCGCCCTGATGAGTTTGAAGCCATGCCAGCTGGTGAGTTAAAAGATGCCGCTATTGATTTGGATCGCCGTTTGCGTGAAAGCCCTTTTCAAACCTTGGTACATGGGGATGCCAAGGTGGCCAATTTTTGTTTTTCGGAAGAGGGCAATGTAGCGGCTGTAGATTTTCAATATGTAGGCGGTGGTTGCGGGATGAAAGATGTGGCTTATTTTTTGGGAAGTTGCATGGATGAGGATGATTGTGAGCACTATGAAAAGGAATGCCTGGATTTTTATTTTGCCATGTTGCAACAGTCTTTGGTGCGCCAGCAGTCAGAGATAGATTTTTCCCAATTAGAACAAGAGTGGCGTTCACTTTACCCTGTCGCATGGACCGATTTTTATCGTTTCTTGCAGGGTTGGATGCCCGGGCATTCCAAAATTAATGCCTATACCTTGAAGTTAGCTGAGGCTGTTTTATCAATGTAGTGACTGAGTATTACTGCTCTCAAACAAACCGTATTTCCATTCGTTTACCCACCACCTGCGCCACTTTAGCCAAGCTGCCCAATGTGACCTTGGTATCTTTAGGGTCTAGCAAACGATCCAGACCGCTACGACTGGTTTCCAGTGCTTTTGCCAAAGCAACTTTAGTAATGGATTGTTTTCGTCGATTTTCAGCTAATTGAATATCCGGTTTGGGAGTGGCTGTCGCAAAAAATCTTACATTGATGATTTTCATTGTTTAGATACCGTTCGTGGTTTCTTGAGTGTGGCAAAATGTACCAAAAATGGTGCCTATGGTCAGCTGTTTGAATTAAAACAAAATAAATATTATTCCCGTGCACAAGGTGAATTGCGCAGCAAGAGAGGGCAAGTGGGGACAGTAACCATTAAAGGGGCACTGTCCTACCCACTTTATAGAGCTGCCCCAGTTTGTAATTTAGGTTATCCTTATAGCATTGCAAATATAGAGTAGGATGAAACATTATGGTTGATCAGTCCAGCGACACGCCTCGTCGCTTGATTATAGGTATTTCCGGTGCGTCGGGTATTGTCTACGGTGTGCGCATGCTGCAAATGCTGCGGGATACGGATATTGAAACCCATCTGGTGATGAGTAAGTCTGCCGAGCTTACGCTGGGTTATGAGATGGATATCAGCGCCAAAGAAGTCTATGCCATGGCTGATGAGTTTCATGCGGTTAAAAATGTAGGGGCGTCTATTTCCAGTGGTTCTTTTCCTACCATGGGGATGGTGATAGCCCCTTGTTCTATACGCAGTATGTCTGAGATTGCTTCTGGTATTACTTCAACCCTGCTAACTCGCGCGGCGGATGTGATATTAAAAGAGCGTCGCAAATTGGTGCTGATGGTTAGGGAGACCCCTTTACATACTGGCCATTTGCGCACGATGACGTCATTATCCGAGATGGGTGCTATTGTCGCGCCACCACTCCCTGCCTTTTATAACAAGCCTGAATCTATCGACGATATGGTTAACCATAGTGTTGGTCGTGTGCTGGATTTATTCGATATTGATGTTGGTCTGGTTAAGCGCTGGGGCGTTGATGCCGGTTAACGATCTTGTTATTCCCGCGAAGGTGGGAATCCCATTTAAATAAAACAGAGAAAACAGAAAAAATCATGGCCACTAAAGTCAATGTAACCCGTAATGATTACAAGGTGTTTTATCCCATCACTACTCGCTGGATGGATAATGATATTTATGGGCACGTTAATAATGTCACCTATTATTCGTACTTTGATACCGCGGCCAATAATTTCCTTATTAATCATTGTGGCCTGGATATACATAACAGCCATATTATCGGTTTTGTGGTCAGTTCAGGTTGTGAGTATTTAGCACCTATTGCCTTTCCGGATAAAATTGAAGTGGGTGTGAGGATTGATCGTCTGGGTAATAGCTCCTGCCAATACGGTATTGGGATATTCACAGAAAAAGAAGAGCAGGCCTGTGCTTTTGGTCATTTTATTCATGTGTTTGTTGATCGTGTGTCTAATAAACCAGTAGAGATTCCTGATGACATGCGCAAAAATATGAAAAAAATCGAAGTGACACTTTCCAGTTAAGCGAGCCACAGGTAACCGTTAGCGGGCTAGACAGTTGCGGCCATTTTTTTTAGCTTTATAGAGTGCTTTATCGGCTGCTTTTAGTACCTGTTTGGGGGTGGTCAGAGTGTCGTCTTTCTCTGCAACTCCAATACTAATAGTTACTGAAACGGTTTTCTTTTTTCTATCTTTTTTACTCTGCCGTTGTGTGGCACCCTCTTTGGCGTTTTTAGGTCGCGTATTTTTATCTCGCAAGTTTATGCTGTAATTGCCAATCGCTTCTCTTGCCGCTTCCAGATGTGGCACGCAGGGTTTGAGTTTTTTGCCGGGGAAAATCACACAGAACTCTTCTCCACCATAGCGATAGGGGATGCCACCACCTGTGACTTCGGCAATACGGTTGGCTACAATTCTTAGCACGTCGTCACCTACATCGTGGCCATGAGTGTCATTAAACTTTTTAAAATGGTCGACATCCATCATAGCGATAGAGTACTGCCTGCCAAGCCCTCGCAGTTTTTCATTAAAGGCTCTTCGCCCAAACAATCCTGTTAGGTCATCCCTGTAGGCCATTTCAAAAGAGCTACGCAATAAGCCAATCACCAGAGTAAGGCCGCAGGCTGAAAACAGAATGCTGGAAATAAACGGTTGGTCAAAGCCTGCCAGGGTGGCAAAACAAAACATTATACAGGCACAAAAGGCAGCCTCTGCCTCGTTGTTTCTGATCACCAGCATGACTAAGCCCAGTAGCAGTGACAGCAAAAAGCCGAGGCTGGCATAAACCGATAAAACATAAGCCTCATAGGGTTTGATCGTGAATAAGTCGGTAAAGGCTAATAGCTGTTGTTCGCTATAGTGTTGGCTGGCGATATAGGCTGCGATCATTAATAGTGGGGTAATGGATAGGGGCAATAGGCCATGTATATTCCAAAGTCCTCGCTCTGGTAAAATCGTCAGGAATAATAAGCCTGGCGGCAATAACAGGCTGAGTGCAGTATAAAAGTAGAGTGGGTACAGTTCGGCTAAAGAGGTTTGCAGTTGACCCTGAATTAGCCAGTAGGCGGTAGCTAACAACAGTGCCGCTGAAAAAAAACGCGAGCGATTAAAATAGTGAGCCAGCGCCAGCACTATAACGAACAGGGCATAGGGCAGAAGGCCCAGTAACTCCAAATAGTTGTTATTGATTAGCGCTGTCTTGCCTGACAGGTAAAAAGACAGGGCTAGCATCAATAGGGGTAAGGTCAGGCGTAATAGTGGTTTAAGTGTTAGAGCCATTTTCTTATTTCAGGTAGTGACTATTGCCAGCCTTCAACCCCTCGTTCTTGCTGTACTTGTCAACAAATTCTGAATTTTTATAGTATAAGACTCAAAGGTAGCTATCTGCAGATGCAAATGCAAGCGCTAAAAACCTAATATCAGGCTTTGTCTTCTTGAAGAATCCTGGAACGCTCCTCTTCACTTTTCGCCCACCAGTTTTTATAGGCAAGAGCCATTCTTGAATTTTTGCCAAGGGTGTCGGCATGGCGGTCTAGAAACTGCCAGTAGAGCCGGTTGATGGGGCATGCGTTTTCACCGGTGACTTCTTTAACGTTGAAGCGGCAGGATTTGCAGTAGTCACTCATACGATTCACGTAGGCGCCACTAGCGGCGTAGGGTTTGGTGCCGACGATACCGCCATCGGCAAATTGGGACATCCCTCGGGTATTGGGTAGCTGCACCCATTCCAAAGCATCGGCATAGACACCGAGGTACCACTCGTCCACTTGGTCAGGGTTAATTCCCGCAAGCAGGAGGTAGTTACCAATAATCATCAAACGCTGAATATGATGCGCGTAGGCATAGTCGAGTGACTGGGTGATGGATTGTTTGAGGCAGTTCATCTCAGTGTCCCCGGTCCAGAAAAAGTCGGGTAAGTCGGCTTTTGCCTCCAGGCTATTCTTATCTGCGTATTCGGGCATATTGGCCCAGTAAACGCCTCGTACAAATTCACGCCAACCCAAAATTTGCCGTACGAAACCCTCGACCTGTGCAAGGTTAATATCTTGACTTGCCCGGTAGGCAAGGATGGCCGCATTAATAACCTCGAGCGGATGCAGCAGTTTGGCGTTGATCGAAAATGACAGCCTCGAGTGATAAAGACTCCAGGCATGGGGGCTCTGGTCGGTCATGGCATCCTGGAAGCGACCAAAATCAGGTAAGCAAACCTTACAAAAAACCTCCAGCAGTTGAAGTGACTGTGCACGCGTAACTGGCCAGTCAAGCTGAGCTTTCTCGACACCAAAACGCTGGACACCAGATTTGTCTAACAGGCTGTAAATCTCTTGGGCATCAGTATCAAACACCTTTGGGGCGGGGATACTTTGAAGGTCTTTGGTATTGAGCTTTTTACGATTTTCGGCATCGAAATTCCAGCGTTCACCCTCTGGTTTACCATCGATCATCAATAAATCAAAACGCTTGCGCATCATGCGGTAAAAAAATTCCATTTTTTTGTGCTTACCGCGGGGGAAAAGGGCGGTTATCTCCTCGTAGGGCAAAAGGAAATGCTCGGTATCGACAATCTCGATCAATACCTTGGCTTTGTCTTGCATATTCTGGATTTGCGTCAGGAGGCGCCACTCATCTGGTCGCTGAAAAGTAATTTGTTCTGGCTGATATCGCTCGCAAAGGTCGGTAAGTATGGAAACCAAACTTGAACTTTTCGATTTGGAATTTTCTTGCACTACGAGGGTGTGATCGAGCCTAAAGTATTCCACGCGATGACCTCGCTGTTCCAAATGCTGAGAAAAAGCTCGCATGGCCAAAAAGAAGGCGGCGATTTTCTGCGCATGATGTTTTACGTATTCCATTTCTTGTGGCATTTCCGCAAGTACGTAAAGCACATGGTCGTTTGCCTCAGCAAACCATGAGTGTTGGTGGTTGAGCTGATCGCCGAATATAAATCGTATTTCTTTGGTTGTAGTTGTAGTTGTAGTTGTAGCTTTAGTGGCTGTGCTCAATGTGTTCTCTCCTGATCGGTCATATCATCAGACACTATTTGTGCGTTCGTATCAGGTGTAAGCGGCCAATCGGCTGCGTCTCGGGTATCGATTTGCTCTACCGTTTTATAGCCCTGCCACCGATCGATATAATGGCGATCGGGGTCGTAGATTTGGGTTTGCTTTTCGAGGGAAAAGTGCCGCTGGCCTCGCGGGTCCGCGCCCACGCCGGCTAAGTATTGCCAATTACCCCAGTTTGACGCCGCATCGTAGTCCAGCAGTTGTTGCTCAAAATAAGCCGCGCCATAGCGCCAATCAAGGTGAAGCTCGTTGACTAAACAGCTTGCCACCACTTGTCTGCCTCGGTTGCTCAAATAGCCGGTGGTCGCGAGTTCTTTCATGCAGGCATTGACCAGGGGCCAGGGCGTGGAGCCTTGGGTCCATGCGCGAAATCGCTCAGGGTAAAAGCTAGTGAGGGGAGCTGTTGGGTTGCGGCCTTTTTTCCAGAAAAGCTTGGCGCCAAGTTGTCGAGCAGACCAAAAGAAAAACTCTCGCCATAATAACTCAAAGTAAATCCAGTAGGTCGATTCATTGGCGCTGTGTTTATCTTCGTATTCGCGCAAGGCCTTGATTATCGTAACGGCGGATAAACTTCCCTGTGCCAGCCAGGGCGAGAATCGGGTACTCGATTCGAAGCCCTGTAATTCATTGCGAGTTTTTTTATAGCTGAGCGGTGCCAGAGACCCGAAATAAGAATGCAGGTGTTTCATAGCGGCAGCTTCGCCACCGCGAAATACTTGGTCTGAGTTAATAGATTTGGGTAAGGGCATGCTCTTGTGAGCGTGCTTCAAGGGTTTGCTGAACAGTACGGCTGATGCCTGCTCTCTTGGTTCGGTGGCCTGCGCTTCAATGGCTTTCCTGAAGGGGGTAAATTGCTTTGGCATTTCCCCTGCGCTAAATGGCAGGGCACTTTCCTTAAACAGTGTTGCGCTGGACACAGAATGAAAATCAACCTGTGGATAAGCGCTGTCAAAAAAGTTCCAAAGCTCGGTTTCATCGAATGCGCATTGCTGTGCTGCATAGACAGCATCTATATCATAATTGGCCAGTAATATACCCAGGTGCTCATGGGCTCGTCCGTTAATAATGAGTAGTTTATGGCCATAGTGTTCGAGCTGCTCACTCAATTCGGCAATGGCCTCAAATAAAAATCGCTTTCGATGCTCGCTTGTGCCTTTTAAACCGGGGACCGAAGCAGGTCGCAGTAGATCACCCACAAACACTACGTGAAGTACCTCTTGAGCCGCCCTGTGGGCTTCGAACAGCAGTGGGTTATCCGCTAACCTTAAATCTTGCGTAAACCAAATAAGAGCTCGCATGGTTGTTTGTCACCTAATTTAAATAACTAGTTTGTTTTACGCCGAGCGCGACGATATTGAGAAGCCTTATACTGCGTGGCGCAATAGCCGCGTTCCACCCCTGCCGGCCTCTTTTGGCGGTGCTTGGTGATACGTCCAGTCACCCTTGCGCGCCAGTTTTGAAATGAACGTGGTTTTTGATTTAGCCTCATCAGTGCAATGACGGATGATTCTGATAAACCAAACTGGGCAGTAATCGCCTCAAATGGTGTTCGATCCTCCCAGGCCATCTCGATGACGCGGTCAAGTTCATCCGCAGTAAGGGCGCTAAATTTTGAGGTATTGTGATTGGCTCGGCTCATAGACTTAAGTACGTGTAGAAAAGCGGTAACGGATCAGTCGAGGAAGCCTGGTCAAACCCCATGCACCAAAGATTCGCAGTCCATTTATAGACTTTTCCAACTACTCTTTACAGAAAATAGCGAGACCAAAATGACATTGAGGTACTTTAGGCGTTAGTTATGCCACGGAACTCGCTTGGCGGTATTTTATTCCAGCGAACAAAAGCGCGGCGGAAGTTTGCCGTGTCGGTGTAGTCAAGTAAGTGCGCAATATCTGCAACCGTAAGCTCTGTGTGAGTAAGATATTCTTTGGCGAGTAAGTTTTTGACTTCTTCGGTGATGATTCTAAAACGGGTAGATTCACTATCCAGTCGGCGACCGAGTGTGCTTTTACTCATGTGCAGTTGCCTGGCCACTTGATCAATATTTGGGAAATTACCGGCAGCCTGTATTAGTAAGCGACGCACAGCCGCTGAAGTATTCTCAATACGGTTTAAATCCCGTAGCATTGTTTCGCATTGTTGCTGGAAAACTACATGGCCAGCGGGGTCGGCCATTTTAACGGGTACGTCTAATAATGCTTTGGATATGATGATCTGGTTGTAGGGTTGATCAAATTTAAGTGGTGTAGGTAAAAATTTCTTGTAAGCTTTATAGTAGTCAGGTTTTGAATGTTTTATGTGTACTGCTGTAGCGGTAACAACTTTACCGGTTAAATATTTGGCCATTGTGAAGAAACTCACGAACGCTAGTTCTGCCATTAATCTTTTCTGGTCCGGGTTGCCAATATTTATTGTGAAGCGCGCTGCCACCCAATCATCTACTTCGTAAAGCTCCCATCGTAAATCTTGCCTCACTATCAAGGGGTGGTACCTGAGTAATAAATTCAATACCTGTCTTAAGTCGGAGCAGCTCTGTAAGGCATATCCAAAGAACCCGAAATGTGGAATAGGGTTGATTTGACCCAATTGCAATGCGTAGGAGGTATCTTTACGCAGTGATACTGCAACAGGTAGTAAGTGCACCAGGGATTTGTTTTTTCTTGCCTGTTCATTTGCATCTGCTTCTTTATCTGCAGAGGCAAGCGCTAGTATCTCTTCGGGACCAAAACCTGCGAGCTCCAGAAAATTTAAGGGAGAGAGTTGGGATTTGGTCATAGATGATTGCGGGGTTGTCTCAGTAGCTTCAATTATGCCAGTAAATGATCCTGAATGTGAAGATAAATGACTCCCATCATGGCAACAAATGACCCTATAGTTGGCGTACCTGGTATGTATAACCAACGTAGAAACTAGCGCGTGAACCGTTTTTGAGATCGGTTCACCGTAGTTAGCTTGTTAAGCAATGATAGGAAAGCACCATGATTGGTACTTCATATAATCACGCGATTAAGTTTATTCAAAACATCCAGATATTCCAGAGGGTGATGCAGCGTATTCAAAAACACCTGCACACGATGAGTCAAGGCGATAAACTAGCGGTAGCTGATTGATTCGATTCGATGGGGCAGAAGGATATCCTGACGACCCGGATGATTTAGCAGCCCATTAAAAAATGCCAAAAACAGATAGCGATAAACAACGAGAATAACTATGA
>JAAELM010000403.1 GCA_024226635.1 Oceanicoccus sp.
GCAATGTATCCTCGTATTGTGCATCTATTCCCCTCCCGTCTAGCGTGGGAGTAGATACCATTAATATTTTTCTATTCCAAAAAGTTAGCGTTCTCTTAATCGCTAGGTTTAAAGCATCACCCTCTTTAGTCGGAACCCATCTATCAATCTCATCACATAATAAGAATTGGATCGGTCTGCTTGCCAGTTGTGCCGGACTGCTAGCGCCTGCAATTGTTAAATGACCTCCTGGAAAAGTCCTATGGAATATTGTGTTCTTCTTGTCCTTGCCTTTTGCCTCGATAACCTTAGCGCTAATCGCTGGAGTATCTCGAATCATAGGGGCAAGCCTGTCTTTTGAGAAAGCCTCCCCCATTGGTCTTTGATTTGGCTGTACTACCAGTGTCGGCCCTGGATTTTGCGCCATTATATAGCCAGCAAAATTATTTAATATCTCTGTTTTGCCCGACTGAGCGCTAAACTTTGCTACAACTTTTCTACAAGGGTCGTGGGGGCTTAATGCATCCATTACCGCTACTGTGTGCGGTGCTCTGCTGTTGTGCCATTTGCCGTGTTCTGCTGATGATTCAGGGGACAAGAAACGGAATTGATCAGCCCATTCTGATACGCTAAGTAACGGCGGCGGCTTGAGCGCTTGCGCCCACGTCTTTAACATTGTAATCTGCCAACCCCTCCTTCAATTCATCTAGCGCTGCGTATATTTCCGCTCTGCATACTTTCTCAATCTCGTGCAATGACTCTGCCGACAATGCAACCTGTGCCACTCGCATTGGCATGGAGATCAATCTGGTTCTAAACTGCCCCAGCATTCCCATTACCTCAGCATCAACATCGGTTTTCAAAAGCACCTTTTTATTTAATAATGCCTCTTCTATCTCCGTCTTGTTTGCCTGGTGGTGTGTCAGTCTTGCGCGTTCTTCGTTCAAATCATGGTTAGTAACTGTACTAGTTGATCTGTCTTGTAAGAATTTAATATAACCCCTGATGGAATCATCTTGCAGATACTCATCACGCCCGACTTTAAACATGACGCCTTCCTGCACTAGCTGCGCCACACGGCGCACATTCATATTACATAGGCGCGCCAGGGTATGGGATGTGATAGTTGTCTCAGTCGCCACTGGCTGCCTCTGATAGCTCGAAATTAATATGCTGGCCCATTAGCTAAAAAAAGCGCGTGCTGCCCTCTACC
>JAAELM010000404.1 GCA_024226635.1 Oceanicoccus sp.
ATGCGAAATTCGGCGGGGCGAACCTCATTGGTGCGAACCTCAGCGGGGCGACCCTCAACGGGGCGGACCTCAGCGGGGCGGTCCTTCAATGGGCGGACCTCAGCGGGGCGGAGCTCATCATGGCGGACCTCAGTTTATACTGACTACAGCAGTGCTGATTATTGGGGCCACAACCCCATAAATCGAGCGCGGCATCATACCACATTTACCAGAGAATCAAAGGCTTAAAACCAAAACTCTCCAGCCTTAGCGATTACCGATATTATCGCCTTTCTCACCGTTATCGTCTTTCTCGTTCTGGATACGCAGGTAAATTTCTTCACGGTGAACTGCAATCTCTTTGGGTGCATCAATCCCCAAACGTACCTGATTACCCTTTACCCCCAATACGGTCACGCTTACTTCGTCACCAACCATTAGAGTCTCGCCAATACGGCGGGTTAAAATTAACATGATCGTCTCCTGATCTTTTCGCCCAACACTTTGGGCGGACTCACTGAATTATTGTTGTCTACGAGTCAATTCTAACCACTGGGCTATATAGTATGGCTAATAGCATAACTAATAACATAGCTACATAAACCGGTGGCAACGTTCTCCATGGTTACTCTTTTGCCTGACCAGGTCGCCTAGTCTTCTGTGACAGACTTGTCATCCAAATCAAAGGCCGAGTGTAAGGCCCTGACAGCAAGCTCTAAAAACTTCTCATCAATCACTACAGAAATTTTTATTTCTGAGGTAGTGATTAACTGAATATTGGTATTTACATCAGCCAGCGCTTTAAACATTTTGCTGGCAACACCGGCATGCGAGCGCATACCTACACCCACAATGGATACCTTGGCGATTTTAGAGTCAGTTGTCACCTCACGAGCACCCAGCTCTGTTGAGGTGGCTTGCAAAATGGCTTCTGCCTTGGCCATATCGTTGCGGTGGATGGTAAATGTGATGTCATTGGTGCCATCTGCACCAACGTTTTGCACAATTACATCCACTTCAATATTGGCATCACTGATGGGGCCAAGAATACGGTGGGCAATCCCGGGGGTATCTGGCACCCCTAAAATACTGAGTTTGGCTTCATCGCGAGCAAACGCGATGCCTGAAATAGCAGGAGACTCCATAGCACTATTTTCCTCTAGACTGATCAATGTGCCGGTGCCTTCCTGGAAGCTGTGTAGCACTCGCAGGGGAACATTGTATTTACCGGCAAATTCTACGGCGCGGATTTGTAAGACCTTGGAGCCAAGACTTGCCATCTCCAACATCTCTTCAAAGGTAATACGATCAAGGCGGCGAGCGCTTTCAACAACACGAGGGTCGGTGGTGTATACGCCATCCACATCGGTGTAAATCTGACATTCGTCGGCTTTTAAAGCAGCAGCCAGAGCACTGCCGTAGTATCTGACCCACCGCGGCCCAAGGTGGTGATATTGTTGTTTTCATCAGCGCCCTGAAAACCGGCCACTACGACGACACGCCCTGCATTCAGGTCTGTACGGATATTGCGCTCGTCTATATCTTTGATTCTGGCTTTATTGTGGGAGCTATCGGTCAGTATTCTTACTTGTGAGCCGGTATAAGAGCGAGCCGGACAGCCGCGCTTGTTTAGCGCCATACTTAAAAGGGCAATGGTGACCTGCTCACCGGTGGAGACCAGCACATCCATTTCACGGGGCGTTGGCTGCTCTTCGATCTCATTGGCCAGGCCGATCAGGCGATTGGTCTCGCCGCTCATAGCAGATACGGCAACCACCATATCATGGCCCTGGCGACGGAACTCGGCCACTTTGTCCGCTACGGACTCAATGCGCTCGATAGTACCTACCGAAGTACCACCAAATTTTTGAACAATTAAACTCATTTTCTCAACAAACTAATCAAGAGATTAAACTCTGGGAGTTGACTGCCACACCCAGAAGCACCAAAAGGGGCGCAATTAAACACTATATCGCCGGCAAATAAAACTGCAGCAGAAGCAATGCTTTAATTTTCTGCTTTTTTAAGCGAAAAAATTACGCAAGTACCTGTTTTGCTGGGAACTTCAGCCTTGTAGGCCATCACTTAAAGTGAATCAGCTACCCAGGCTTTTACGGCCGAAAGCGCCGCTGGCAAGGCTGCGATATCGGAGCCGGCACCTTTAGCCTTATCGGGCTTACCGCCACCCTTGCCACCCAGCATGGGGGCAATATGCTTCATTAAGTCACCGGCCCTCAACCTGTCCGTTAAATCACCGGTCACACCACAGGCGAGGTTGATTTTCTCACCATCAACACTGGCTATCATGACCACGGCGGAGCCTAATTTATCTTTCAGCTGGGCTACGGTGGTATCCAGTGTTTTCATATCGGCACCATCCAATTGGCTGGCCACTACGTTAACACCACTGATATCTTCAGCCTGGCCTGCAAGGTCGCTGCCTGCGGCAGAAGCCATTTTGGCTTTTACCTGGGCCAGTTCTTTTTCCAGCTGTTTATGGCTCTCAAGTAGTTGTTGGACTTTGCTGGTGACATTGTCTTTGGAGCCTTTGACGATGGCGGCAATATCAGCAACGCAGGCTTCGGTTTGGTCAAATAACTCAATGGCAGCTGCGCCGGTGACCGCTTCTATACGGCGGATACCGGCAGCAATACCCGATTCAGAGGCAATGCGCATTAAGCCAATATCACCAGTGCGAGTAACATGGGTACCACCGCAGAGCTCTACCGAGAAGTTATCCTCGCCCATGGCTAATACGCGGACTTCATCGCCGTATTTTTCGCCGAATAACATCATCGCGCCCAACTCACTGGCGTGGTCCATATCGGTGACGGTGGTTGCTACCGCCGTATTAGCGCGAATTTGGTCATTGACCCGATTCTCTATCTCGGCCAATTGTTCTGCGGTTACGCCCTCAAAGTGGGAGAAATCAAAACGCAGTTTTTGCGCATCAACCAGAGAGCCCTTCTGCACCACATGATCACCCAGAATTTCCCTAAGGGCGGCATGCAAAAGATGCGTAGCGGAATGATTTAATGCGGTAGATTGCCGGATGGTGCTATCAACGGTTGCGTCAAGGCGATCGCCAACGGACAGGCTGCCCTGAGTCAGCACACCGTGGTGAAGGTGGTTATCACCGCTCTTGGTAGTGTCTGATACTTCAAAGCGGGCC
>JAAELM010000405.1 GCA_024226635.1 Oceanicoccus sp.
GCTGTGGCTCTGGTTGAACATGACAAACATTGTCATACCAATAATAGCCTTGTTTCGCACAATCACTTTTCTTTCCGCAAAGCCGAATATCATCGTCATCCTCGCAGATGACTTGGGCTTTGGCAGTGTTGGCTGCTATGGCGCAACGAAGGTCAAAAGCATTATGAACGGGCTGGATAAAGACAAAGTCAACATCTTTACAGAGGATGGTAGTTATCGCCTGTACAAACTGCTGGCACTGCTCGGTGATAAATACCGTGAAAGCGTGCAATTCCCGATGGACACAGCCGACACTGACGACACGACATTTATGAAGTCATTTTACGCCGATCATGCCGTTTATAACTATCGCACGATTAATCCGGCGCAGCCTGATATGGGCAACTTCAGCCGCAGTGATTTCAGCCATATTACGCCAACTAGCAAATCAATCGACATGGAAAGTAAAGTCTCCTTCCGATCAGCTGGCGTCTATGCCTTACCCGGTCAGACTGTACAGATCACCCGTACTGATAATAGCGCCGTGGGAACTAAAATCTTTATCAACAGCCTGCGTCCCATCTCTACTTGGCAGTATGGCCAAAGTTTTGGCTATAAACGTCCGAAGTACCTGCGCTCCGTCGAGGTTCCGGTCTACTCCGGTGAAACCATTAGCCTGACATCACCATATGGCGGCCCGATTCAAGTTCAGTTCAGCGGCCCCAATGACTTACCGGTATCGTTCACTTTCGATAAGATTGGCGAACACCCTTACTGGAGTAAAACAGATGATAGTTTCTCTTTTTCGCAGAAACTGGAAGATGGTGATTATGACTGGGCTGAACTGGCCACGCCGGGTTTTGAAGTTCATTCCACATTGGTCAAGATGCGTGAGTCGGTGGCTAACGTACGCTGGGGTACCGCCGAAGCACTAGCAGAGGGAACGACACGTTATATGCACAACTTGCCGCATGTCCTGGCGGGTTTCCAAGGGCCGGGCATTGATGTGGTATCAGAGTTACATGACTTTGCTGAGACCAACGGTTGGACGATATCTAGACTGGATAAGGTAAAGCATGTGAATTCAGACACATCCGGTTGTGGCTACGGCTGTTCTGGTAATCCTTATGACACTAACTGGCCCTTTGATCCTATCAGGCATGGTGATATTCATGAGCTCGGCCATGGTTTACAGGGTAAACGACGCTTTAATGGCTGGGAAAACCACACGATGACCAACTTCTACCCCTACTACTCCAAGTCACATTACTGGAACGACAGGTGGAGCAATCCGGAATGCCAGGCCCTACCGTTTGAACGTATGTTCAATATCCTGAGGGGCAGCGTGAATAATAGTGATCCGGCGGGTTATGTTCAAACCAACCTCTGGGACTCCATGGGCTGGGCAGAGGGTGCAGGTATGTTTGTCCAGATGATGATGGCCGTACAGGAAGAAGGCATTCTCACTGATGGTTGGCTGTTGCGTGCCCGTCTACACATACTGGAACGGGAATACGATCGCGCCAGAAAAAATAGCAGCACCTGGGAGGCTAAACGCGATAACCTGGGGTTCTCAAGTTACGCCTTTGACTCAGTCGCTTCTGGCATAGATAATAATGACTGGTACCTCATCGCACTGTCCTATGTCACCGGGCGTGATTTCACCGATTATCTTGATATGTGGGGTATTCCTTATAGCAATCAAGCAAAGGAACAGGTGAAAGCATTGGGTTATCCGTTGATGCCAAGGCAATACTATAGAGTTAATGACGCTGATTATTGTTATAGATTTGGTTGGCCGAAGTTAAAGGTTGATGGGATACAAAGCTGGTAAATCTTAATCACAGCAATCCATAAAATCGCCCTCTGGCATAATAGACTGTGTCAGGGGGATTTTTTTAGGTGCAGTATGCAGCAGCAAAACAACTTTATGGTATTGGCAAATTAGCTTTTTCAGTCCCGACGAAATGGATCCTATCTTAGGTTTTATGCTACTATATTTTGCCGGGTTGCATACGAACGCGCCCGCAACGGGAATTATGGGGTCAGGCCTGAATGGTACTTACTTAAGCTTTTCAGGATGGCCATTTTCAATAACCTCCAGGCGTGCTTGAAGCCGGGGTTTAGTGAGTAAAGGATATGGTTTTGGTCTTCGTTTGACTGCCCTGGGTTCTATTCTGCCAGATCTATTGGCAACCCTCTGTTGAGCGATCATTAAACACAAAGCCTGCCGTTTTCCAACATCTTGCCCATCGGTCTGTTGTACCCAGACTAGCCAAAGTTGCACACTATGTTTGAAGCTTATCGTTCTTGGCAGGATATTAGCCAGCAAAGCAGATTGGATCATCATCAGCCTGATCAAGTTGTAGGCCAACAGGTAGACCCATATTTCCTTGAGAATCATATCAGGTGTTTTGCAACTCAGGACATTCATGCCCATCGTGTTTTTAATATCCCTGATATCCAGCTCCACGTTCCATCGGCTTTTATAGAGCAGTTTCAATTCATTCTTGGGTGCTGACTTTGGACACATCATGGTCGTGACCATGATTTTACCGCCCGCTTTAAACTCCCTGATATTAATACGATCAGGCGTCGCCAGATAGTGTTCCTCGCTCATCCAGTCGGGCTTCTTTTTGGGTTTAACAAGGGTGATGATATGGTCACGTCCACCGAGTTTTTTACCTTGCCTGAAATCGGTACTTTTTCTTCGGGCGCCATTCTGCTCCATGAGTAGATCTACCCCTTTGCTTTGCATATCAGCGATAAAGAAATAGGTGGGAAAGTAGGCGTCACCGAGTACCAGATCACCCGCCACAAGGCTGTCTTGCAGTGACCGCAGCAGGGTTTGCTCATCGCCACCCTTGCCTTTGAAGTGGCCAACAGCGGCATTCAACAAAGCGCCACTGGACAGGCAGGTGATACCAACCATACGGCAGATGGGAAAGCCTAAACCCGCTTTCTGCCCCTTTTGTTGGGGATATTTAGCCTGGTTGGACGCGGTGTCAGGCATGGTGATTGTGGTGCCATCCGCAATTTTGACTTTGCGACCTTTCCAGCGCCAATCATCAGTCACTTTATTGTCAATAATCGTGCTCAGGTATTGCGTTAACTTGACCACCATATCCAGGGGTAACCTTTGCCTTGCCCGGCAGTAGCCACCGGTATGAGTGCTGCAAGGTGTCAGGCCACCAATGAGTTTTTTCATCGCTGCCTGATTCACACTATTTTGACAGGAGCGATCTGCACTGAGTGCCTGAGTGATGAACATGGACAGGGTTTCAGTGGGTGGAAACATTCTTTCGCGGTGCTCCGGTAACAGCGCTTCGACTTTTTCAAAAAGAGCGTCACTGGTGAGCAGATTGAAGATACCATAACAATCACTGGTCAAGGCCTGGGACTGAATGGATTTTTGTTGAAACAAAGTGGCGCTACGGATAGGATTCATGACAGATCGACTCAGGGTGGTGGTGGATGGTTTGGCGATTTGAAGCCTAACCACCTTGTCGGTCTTTTTCTATGATAATTTGAACTGTTTTGGCTTAAGTAAGTGCCATTCGGGTCAGGCCTTACAATTCACATTTCTTATTCCCCAAACTCATGCGCTTAATCGCCCGTCTCATCGTCGCATAACTGACGCCAATAGCGACAAGAGTGCAAAGCTTATAGTCAGACAGTAGTATCAAGTAGACCGGGTTTGCGGACAGTTTCTATCCCTCGCCTTAAGCATAACGTCCTTTATAAGGCGCCACGACAAATAAAATCACGACCCCGGCCAGTGAAA
>JAAELM010000406.1 GCA_024226635.1 Oceanicoccus sp.
CTTGTAGAAGGTGACACACTAAACTATGAACTGCTTGCTGATTACGGAGTAGGCTACGAATGGGATTTATCAAACGTATCAGGTGTAACGACTGTAGAAGGAAACGTCCGTAAATTAGTTGGCGGTTCCGGTTTAGCTGCGGGTACTTACAACATACCCGTCAAAGCAATTAATTATAATGGCGAAGACAACGAAACCATTGTTCTAACTGTTAGCACACCTCCATTTGCGAACACTAAAAGCATACAGTTTAATAACTCGGATTATTTAGGCGCAAACGCTGCATTATTAGACGGGATACTGGGCAGGTCGGGCAATGGTAGCGGATCGGGTGACGCTTGGACTATAAGCTTCTGGTTAAAACCAACTAACTCTAGCACGGGAAGAGTGTTGTTTTACTACGGTTCAAACGATACTACAAACGGAGGTATTGTAGAAATACGCCTAACAAGCTCAAACAAACTTAGGTTGCAGTATGGTAGTAACAACAACTATATACGCTTACAATCTCCTAGCGCCCTAACACCTAGCGTTTGGCAGCACATAACATATACGTATAACGGTGGCACAACTGGCGCATCTAGTGGAGATATAAGCAATTATTACAGCAGATTTAAGCTGTTTATCAATGATGTAAATCAAAACACAAACAACAGTCACGGTAACTATGGGTGGAGTGGCGCAATAAGTGGGCAGAATCTACGAGTGGGTAAACTAGTAAGTGGAAACACGTTAAATGGAGAAAAGATTGACGAGCTTGCAATCTGGGGCAGTGACCAAAGCGCAAACGCTAGTGACATATACAATAGCGGTACACCTTTTGACCTGTCCACGTTAACGACTGGGCCGAATCACTGGTGGCGTATGGGTGACGGCGATACGTATCCAAACTTGCAAGATAGCGGTAGTGCTGCAAACTGTGTGTTCGTGATGTACAATATGACATCAGCGGATATTGTTTCAGACGTACCATAGGGGCATACAATGGCATACACATTAACAGTAGAAGACGTGAAAAGCGTCTATATGGGTGCAGCAAGTGACGCGGCGATTCAATCAGTGATTGATTTTGTTGCGCTTGCTGACGATTGCCTTGATTCAAATTCAATACCTGACGCAGCGCAAAAATTATTAAAAACATACGCCGTTGCACACATGCTAACTGTGCAAGAGGGTGGCGGTGTTAGGAGTGAGTCCGACATGGACGGCGAGTCCGTAACGTTTGCCAATGCGTTTAACAAGGCTGGGCTAGGCATGAGTCAATACGGCGCCTTGATCGGCGGCATGAATGGATATAGCTGTATTGCTGCAATCATGGACAAGCCGCGACGTAGCTTTAACGTGGTGAATTATTAATGAGCGTGTACGCGCGTAGAAAGCGCATGACGGACGTTTGCACTTATTGGGCGCTAACTAGTCAGACTCAATACGGCGCAACGTGGGGCAGCCCTGTAACGGTTGCTTGCAACTACCGCAATGGTGATTCAGTTGCAAGAAATGACGAGGGCGCAGACTTTTCGCCATCTGCTATCTTTAGGTTTAGCGGTGATCCGGGTATCAAAAAAGGTGATAGGATTGTGCGCGGCACGTATACAGGCGCAGATCCAACAAGCGACGCTGAAACGGTGCGCAAGGTAGAAACTAAAACAGCAATGCGCGGGTTAGCTGCGTATGATGTGTTTACGGGGTAACTTATGACAATTAGCAAAAAAAGTAATGTAGAGATACTTAGTGATGGTTCTAGGCACTGCGTAAAGGTTGATGGCCATAGGGCAACGGGTGTGAAGAGTGTTGATATCAAATATCGCCCGGGAGAGCTGGTTGTTGCAACTATTGAGGTCTCACTTCCATCTGTGAAGTGCGTTGATAAAGATGTTATTGACAATGCGCTATCAGAGCCTAAAAAAATAAGTATTAGTGTTTAACTGATGCCATTTAAGAGCGGTAAGTCGTTTAATGACGTTAACAAGAAGATCGAGAACTTTACCGACAACGTTATACCTAAGCGGGTGATGGGTGAGCTTTACGACTTAGCCACAACGTTTGGTAATTATACTGATTTTTTAGTTCCTATTGATACCAAGAGCCTAATAAACAGCAGAAACCAAACAATAACGCAAACGGGCGACTTATTTAAAGCAACGATTGGTTATTATTCAGCATACGCTGGCATATTACACAGCCCGAAACCAGGCGGCAAGATGGACGGATGGAAGCCCAAACCAGTGCCAAGCCCAGGCAAGAAAACGGGCGGCTTTAATGCTGACGCAAAGCAGGATTGGTTCAACGTTACGTGGGCGCAATACGGCAATCAATTGCTATCAGAATTCGCAGAGGGTATTACACGGTGAGAGTTTCAGACCTAGTTAGACAGTTTATTGTTGATAATGTTGCGACTGGATACAGCCAAGCGGCGATCTGGCAAGAGGACCAATTCCCATTCAATAACGCTAACGATAAAATCATATTGACTAAGCAAGACGGGCGAGCGGTTGACGCTATGATCCGCGAGCATTCAGTTGACGTTTTAATGTTTAGCGCTCAAAACTCAGACGGCGCAGACCTTGACGC
>JAAELM010000407.1 GCA_024226635.1 Oceanicoccus sp.
ACGTCTGTTCGCTAACGCTGCATTTCCAGCCCAAATGTATGGCTATGGTGCATGTCAGTTGGCTAGACCCGAATAAAACCCGTTTGCTGACTGTCGTAGGGGAAAACAAAATGGCCGTCTTTGACGACAATGAACCCTTTGAAAAAATCAGGATTTATAACAAACGCGTTAATACAATGCCCTATTCCAACTCCTTTGATGAATTTCAATATAGTTTTCGGTATGGGGATACGATTGCCCCCTGGCTGAAGCAAGTTGAACCCTTAAAGGCTGAATGCGATCATTTTTTGAACTGTGTCATAAATGACGAAAAACCCAAGACAGACGGCAACAATGGTCTCGAAGTTGTTAGGATACTCGAAGCGGCCGATATTTCTATGCATGAATGCGGCCGATGCGTTGAGCTTAGTTAAGCTGACGATTTTAAGGCGTTACAGGATAATGCTATCAAAAAATCATTTTAATATGAAAAGAAAGGGGCGCTAAAATGAAAGTTCCATTTGTGGACCTTATTACACAATATCGAAGCTTGGAGAATCAAATCTTACCTGCGATGCAAAACATCTTGGAAAAAGCCCAATTCATTTTAGGCGAAGATGTCGAGCTTTTCGAAAAGGAATTCGCCGCCTTTTGTGAAACTGAATTTGCTGTGGGAGTTGATTCAGGCACATCTGCAATCGAACTGGCCCTTAGAACTTTGGGAATTGGGGAAGGCGATGAGGTCATTACAACTGCCAATACTTTTATTGCCACTGCCCTGGCCATTTCTTATGCCGGGGCCAGGCCGGTTTTGGTGGATGCAGACCCGCAGACGTACACCATTGACGTTTCCAAGCTGGAAGAGGCGATCACTCCCCGCACCAAAGCCATCATCCCGGTACACCTTTACGGACAACCCGCCGATATGGACCCGATTATGGAGATCGCTCAAAGACGTGGGCTGAAGGTGATCGAAGACGCCTGTCAGGCCCACGGCGCTCGATACAAAGGGCGGCGGGCCGGGTCGTTGGGGCATGCCGCCGCCTTTAGTTTTTACCCTGCCAAGAACCTGGGGGCGTATGGTGATGGGGGGATCATTGTCACCGGCGACGAGCAGGTGGCCCGGAGCGCGCGAATGCTGCGTAATTATGGACAACGGGAAAAGTATAAGCATCTCATGTGCGGATTCAACCGCCGTCTCGACACCCTGCAAGCGGCCGTCTTGCGTGTAAAATTAGGGTATCTGGACGACTGGAACAACGCCCGGCGACGACATGCCGGGCGATACAAGCGGCTTTTGGATTCCACGCCATTGGCCCTCCCGCTGGAGGCGGACTATGCCGAGTCTGTGTATCACCTGTACGTGGTTCGGGCCGACAACCGGGAGGCTTTGATGGATTCTTTGCAGGAGCAGGGTATCTCCACAGGTATCCACTATCCCATCCCCGTCCATTTGCAGCCGGCATACCAAGACTTGGGCTACCAAAGCGGAGATTTTCCCGTCAGTGAGCGTTATGCCAAGTGCATTTTATCTCTGCCAATGTACCCTGAACTGGACCGTGATGCGATTGTCCACGTAGCCAACGCCATCAAAAATTTTGTAAATGGATTTGTCGTTGAAGCAACCATTTCTGAAGATGTTTTTGTGGGGCAGGTTCCCTGATGTTTCTATGGCAGCGTGTTTAAGACGGAGTTATTGGTAGTTGGGTATCAGGGCTAATTACCAATAATTCCTGTATCTGGGATGTAATATGGAATTCAAAGCTTATCTGGTAATTTTCTGGCGACGAAAGTGGAGCATCGCTGTAACAGTTATTGTGACTATGGTAGTTGCTTTTGGTGGTACGACGATGATCACACCCAGCTATCAAACCTCGGCCACCTTACGGATAGCGGTCAATAGTAGTTCGGTCAGTTATGGCGACCTGTTGTATGCGCAACGGTTGATGAATACTTTTCCGACCATTGTTACCGGTAATACTATGATGACCGAATTAAAAGGGGTATTGAAAACCGATAAAAGGCCCGCCAATGTTAAGGTTATATTTCCTGCTGAGAGTGAGTTGATGTTGATCATCGTTGAGGATGAAGACCCGGTATTTGCCGCCAATGTAGCCAACGGTTTGGCAGAATTGTTTTTACCAAAGATCAGACAAACCAAAGCGGGACGAAATTTTTCCATTTCGTTCGTTGATCCGGCTACAATACCTCAATCATCAGCCTCACCCAATGCAAAACTAAATATTGTTCTAGGAATGATGGTTGGTGTAACCAGTGGATTGGGATTAGCCTTTTTATTGGAGTACCTGGATACCACTTTATACACAGATGAAGAGATTGAAAAAGTCGTTGGCGGCAAAATATTAGCCCAAATACCCAAGTTTAAGCGAAAACAGCGGCCTGTGTGGTTAAATGGCAACTCACCGCAAAGGGAAGCATTCCATCGTTTGCAAACCAATATCTTTGTGCCTAATCAGGTAGAAACATTACAAACCCTGCTGGTTACAAGTGCCAAACCCGGAGAAGGCAAATCAACAACAGTAGCCAACCTGGCTTTTACTATTGCCCGGTCGGGACGTAAAGTTGTGGTTGTAGATAGTGATCTGCGGTTACCAATTCTCCATAAAGTTTTCGGCTTACCTAACAACATAGGGCTAAGTAATGTTCTCCAAGGAGAGGCAACGTGGAAAGAGGTTGTGCAAGAGAGTGAGATTCCCGGCGTTTATGTGATAACCAGCGGTTCATCGCTACATAATTCTGCTGAACGACTTGGCTTGCTCGAGATGTCAGCTTTGATAGAGGAATTAACACAGCAATTTGATACGGTTTTACTGGACACACCGGCTCTCTTGCCGGTAATCGACGCCGCCGTGATAGCACCCCAGGTTGACGGTACTTTGTTAGTTGTGGGTCGTGATCAAATACGGAAAGAAGATCTGCAAGCTGTTCGTCAGCAGTTGATGCACTCCCAGGCTAAATTAATTGGTGCTGTGGTGAATAGAACGAAATGGGATAAGCGCTACAGTAAATATTATCATTCATAAACGACCAAATAGATAAGAAATTTAGACATTATGCAGCGAGCAGGCGTGCGCGTCTTGAAAAATGCTGGCATCCTGGCAGCCATAGAAGTTATCAGCAAAGTGTTGGGCTTAATTGTCCTGATTATGGCTGCCCGGCGATTGGGCGTAGCCAACTATGGCATTATAGCCTTTGCCTATACTATTGCTGAATTCTTGAATATCTTTGTGGTATTTGGCTTGAATACACTCATTGTCCGTGAAGTTGCCCGTGATTTGTCGCAAACATCAGGGACAATGGGTAATGCGATTATTGTCCAATCTATCCTGGCCTTGTTGGGCTTCTTGCTCTTGGTCATCCTGATGCCAATCATTGAACCAACGGGCGCAAAGCACCAGGTGACTTATGTGGCCGGCTTGAGCTTGCTGATCTACGCTTTCATCGCCACCTTTAATGCTTTCTTCCGAGCGCACCAAGCGATGGAGTATGAAGCCCTGGTTCGATTATCTTTCAGTTTGTTACGAACTACTTTATTAGTAGGGGTGCTTTTGCTTGGCTATGGTGTACTCGTTTTTGTCACCGGTGATCTTGTGGCCTACTTGGGCGCGCTTGTCGTTAGCGTTTCGCTGCTTCGCCGCAAAATTGCTCGCCCAACCTTTACTTTTCAGCCGCAAATTTGGTTCCATATGCTACGAAAGGCGTTACCTTTTCTCCTTATGGTAGGGATGGTTAGCCTATACGTGGGTATTGATATCGCCATCCTCTCATATCTTAAAGGGGATGAGATAACAGGCTTGTATGGCGCTGCCACCAAACTTTTCTATCTGTTTGCTTTCCTCCCCGCAAGTATTGCCGGAGCCATACTGCCAGTAATGTCTAAGCAATGGACAAATGATGATGGAAACAAGGCCATGTTAAAGATGTATCGTCAGACCTTTCGTCTGATGATGGTTGTGGCGCTGCCGCTTACCTTAGGTATGGGGATGCTGAGTAAGCCGATCATTAACCTCCTCTATGGCGAGCAGTTTCTTGGGGCTGTTCCAGCATTACAAATTATTATGATTGCTTTAGCGCTGGGCTTTTTGAATTGGGCAAGCAGCACAACCCTGATTTCGATGGACAAAGAACGTTCCCTGCTAATCATTGTAACAATTGGGGCTATTTTTAATATTGTATCCAACCTGATTGTAATTCCCATCCTCGGTCATATTGGGGCCAGTATCACCACAGTATTATCTGAAGGGTTGATTTTGTTGGTCACGCTTTATGTTCTAAGGCAAACATTAGGACAGTTGCCTTCTAAGTTGGGGTTAGGCAAATTTATATTGAGCGGGCTGGCGATGGCTCTCTTCCTGTGGCTTTTCCGCGATTTGCATGTAATTATCCTTATCTTGCCCGCTGCCGTGGTTTATTTAGGCGGGTTGATCGTTCTGCGAGCGTTCAGCGCCGATGAACTGAGAATCATCCAGGCATTATTGCCGGCCGGATTGCAGCAAGTATTCATCATCCGCAGCCTGATCGACCGGTCATCTTCAAGCAAGAAGGTCTGACAAATTCGGGATCAGCAGAAATGACAAGCTTTAAGCTATTTCAGGTGAACGTTTCAGATATTTGGGAGTC
>JAAELM010000408.1 GCA_024226635.1 Oceanicoccus sp.
GGTGCAACCAGGGTGATTTACCTGGCTACGCTGCTGTTTCTTGGTTCCGGCCTGTTGGGTATTTCTCACAACTTTTACTGGAATGCAAAGCCAGCTGCCCTAATGGCCATGGGCAGTGTTTTTTCGACACTCCAGGTTATTCCACTTGTACTGCTGACGCTTGAGGTCTGGAAGTTCGTTCGGGTGCCTGGCTATTCATTTAGGCGTTCAGCGAACTCCTCCGTGACAGGATCATCCTTCGGGTTCTCTGAAGCCTTTCTATTCCTAATCGCCGTAAATTTCTGGAATTTTTTCGGCGCCGGTGTATTTGGTTTAATTATAAACCTTCCTATAATAAATTACTACGAACATGGTACCTATCTAACTGTCAATCATGGTCACGCAGCTTTGATGGGCGTTTACGGTAACCTTTCAATAGCGGCAGTTCTGTTTTGCAGCCGGCATGTAATAGTCGCAAGACGCTGGAATGTAAGGCTTCTGCGCTCTACCTTCTGGGCGATTAACGTGGGACTCCTGCTGATGGTGGTGATGGATACATTCCCGGCCGGAGTGTTACAGTTCAGGTCGGTTGTTGAAAATGGCTATTGGGTAGCCCGCTCACAGGAATTTATCCTTGGCGGTACTTTCCAGGTATTGACGTGGATGCGTGCGGTTGGTGGTGTGCTCTTTTTTGCCGGTGTGATACCATTACTTTACTTTATGATATCTCGACTGAACTCACTCAAGGCTGCTGCGA
>JAAELM010000409.1 GCA_024226635.1 Oceanicoccus sp.
AATAATGCCCGATACTTTAACTATATGGAGTTTGGGCGTTGGGATTACTCCTGGCGGGTTGGTTTTGTTGAGGTGATACGGCAAAAAAAATGGGGGCTGGTGGTTGGTGGTGCCAGCATTCGTTATCGACGCCGAATTCCATTTTTAAAAAAATTCACCCTGACAACAAGGGTTATTTGTCACGATAGCCGCTGGTTTTATTTCCTCCAGGAAACACATGTAGATGAGCAAATATGCTCGTCGGCCCTGGTCAAAGCCGGTGCATCGTCAAAAGACGGGCTGGTTCCCGCCACCGAAGTTGCCATCGCGCTCGGCAAAGAGGGCTGGGGACACGAAATACCCGACTGGGTACAGGCCTGGATTGATGCAGAGGGTCAGAGACCCTGGCCAGGCTGATCTACTCAACAGCGGGCAAACCTTGCAAGGATCGGTGATAACTCAATAAACAGAGGATGGTGCATTTCCCCCCTTGAGTAGTTTAACACTTTACTATAATATAGTTTAACGTTAAACTATTATTCAGGAAAGAGCTACTATGAACAGAAGAAATTTCATAAAGGTTGCAGGTGGCGCAAGTGTCATTGTTGCGGCTACAGGCATTGGAACTTTTATTTCTACACGTACTCCACACGCCGCAGTAAAATCATGGAAAAGTGCAGGGTCTCAATATTCCGATCCAATTCGTAAAGCTCTGTCCTATGCCATTCTAGCTCCTAATCCTCATAATCGGCAACCCTGGGTAGTTGACCTTGTCAGTGATACAGAAGCTGTTTTGAGCTGCGATTTACAGCGTCTGTTACCAGCAACTGACCCGTTTGATCGCCAAATTACTATTGGCTTAGGTTGTTTTTTAGAACTTTTTGCTATCGCAGCAACACATGACGGGCAACGTGCAGAAATTTCGTTGTTCCCAGAAGGCGAGCCTGGGGAGCACCTTAACAATAAACCCATTGCCAGAATGAAATTACTGAAAGAAACAAAATCGACACCTGATCCTCTTTTTGCACATACACTACACCGTAGAACGAATCGTGAACCCTACAATGTTGATAGAAATATTACCCTGGATAAGCTACAGGAAATTTTAGCTGTCGCCAATACTGATGTAGAGGCAAGTGGTGTTGTAGGCGGC
>JAAELM010000410.1 GCA_024226635.1 Oceanicoccus sp.
GTTGTACTGGTACATACTTCCCACCCAGGCAATATCGGGGCCGTGGCCCGCGCTATGAAAAATATGGGCTTAAAGGACTTATGCCTGGTCAAACCCAAGGACTTCCCCCATGAGCGGGCGGGCTGGCGTGCCGCCAGTGCGGTGGACTTATTAGACAATGCTACGGTGGTAGAAACCCTTGAAGAGGCCGTGGCTGATTGCGGCTTGGTAGTAGGCACCAGCGCCCGTGGTCGTCGCATCCCCTGGCCGCTGGTTAACCCCAGAGTCTGTGCCGATAAGATTTACCCTGAATTATCCCAGCATCCGGTAGCATTGGTATTTGGTCGTGAAGACCGCGGTTTAACCAATGAAGAACTGCAGGCCTGCCATTTACACGTCAATATTCCCGCCAGCGAAGACTATACCTCCCTGAATTTGGGTATGGCAGTACAGGTCGTGACCTATGAACTACGTATGCGCCACTTGGAAGCGGAGCTTAGTGGTGATGAAATGCAGGAATGGGACACACGCTTTGCCCGGGTTGATGAGGTAGAGCGTCTTTATACTCACCTGGAAGAAACCCTTATTGATATGGAATTCCTCAACCCTGAAGCCCCCAAGCAGCTAATGACCAGACTGCGCCGTCTATACAGCCGCACCCGCATGGATGACCTTGAAGTCCAGATGATGCGCGGCATTCTCACCTCAACCCAGCAGTGGGTCAATAAGGGAAAAGCTAAAGAGTAGGGTGGATTGTAATCCACCTTAGGGCCTGTATAATCCCACGCGCAGTGTGGTTATTGCTTGAGCACACCATCCCTCTCGATAAAACCCAGTAAATTAGTTGGTTTTATAATTGACTAAAATAGTCGGTTATTGCACTATTGTGGCATCCATTAACCTGACGGATTTCCATTATGCGACTAACAACAAAAGGTCGATATGCAGTTACGGCGATGCTGGATTTAGCTATTCATTCTAACGCTGGCCCCATCAGCCTGGCAGATATTTCAAGACGCCAGGGTATTTCATTGTCTTATCTAGAGCAGCTATTTGCCAAATTGCGCCGCAATGAGTTGGTGACCAGTGTGCGCGGTCCCGGTGGTGGTTACTTGTTAAGCCGTATCAGCGAGAACATTTTTGTTGCCCAGATCGTAGATGCAGTCAATGAAAGTATTGATGCTACTGGTTGCGGTGGAACGGGTGATTGTCAGGATGGAGAGAAATGCCTAACACATCATTTATGGTGTGACCTTAGCGACCAGATTCATAGTTTTTTAAGTGGTATCAGCCTTGCCAGTTTGGTGGCCCGACGCGATGTGCAGGATGTCGTTGCTCGCCAGGAAGGCCGCGAGGAAAAAGTTGAAACCATTCCGCTGTCATCCATCGTATAAACTTTTTAGAGATTGATTATGCCATTGCCCATTTACCTTGATTATGCCGCGACTACGCCGGTTGATCCGAGCGTGGCAAAAGTTATGGCTGGCTGTTTAACCAGCGACGGTATTTTTGCCAACCCTGCATCCCGTTCCCATATCTTCGGTTGGCAGGCGGAAGAACAAATAGAGATGGCCAGGCGCAATGTAGCGGAATTAATTAACTGCGACCCCAGGGAAATAGTCTGGACCAGCGGTGCCACTGAATCGAATAACCTGGCACTTAAAGGTATTTTTGAAACTGAAAACTACCAGGGTCATTTGATTACGTCGGTTATTGAACATAAGGCGGTGATTGATCCCGCTAAATGGCTGGAGCAAAAAGGCGTTAGTGTTACCTGGTTAGAGCCTGGCACCGAAGGTGTTATTAGTGCAGAGCAAGTTCAACAAGCGTTAAAGCCAGATACCAAACTTGTTAGCATTATGCAGGTTAATAACGAAACCGGTGTGATTAATCCTATCGCCGAGATTGGAAAAATTTGTCGCGACAATAATGTGTTACTACATGTTGATGCCGCCCAGGCCGCTGGCAAAGTACCTGTTGATATTAAGGCTTTACAAGCGGACTTAATGAGTTTATCGGCCCATAAATTTTACGGACCCAAAGGTGTAGGTGCGCTTTATGTTCGTCGCCCGCTACAGACACAGTTGCAAGCCCAGATTCACGGTGGCGGCCATGAGCGTGGTATGCGTTCAGGTACTTTGGCTACCCATCAACTAGTAGGTATGGGCGAGGCTGCAAAACTGGTGATTGCGCAGCTGCAGGACGAAGCACTACGAATAGAAAAGCTGCGCGACCTTTTATGGTCCGGCATTGCCGATTTACCCGGCGTAAAAAGAAACGGCAGTACAGAAAGTGTTAGCCCCGGACATTTAAATGTCCGCTTTAGCGGGGTAGATGGTGAAACATTATTACTATCACTCAGAGAGTTAGCGGTTTCCACCGGCTCAGCCTGTACCTCGGCTAGTATGGAACCGTCCTACGTATTAAAAGCGATGGGGGTTAGTGATGAAGATGCCCATAGCTCAATTAGGTTTTCACTTGGCCGTTTTACCACGGCGGAGAATATCAGCGGAGCAGTGGCGCATATTCGTACTATCTATACACAATTACAACAGGCCCATGCGGATTAAGCTGGCTTGTAAGTTATGAGAGTTAAACCATGACAGAACAAATTAACCAGGCCATAAATCGAGAGTACGAAGCAGGCTTCGTGTCCGATATTGAGTCTGAAACCTTTGAACCCGGATTAGATGAAGATGTGATTCGTCGTATATCCACCATGAAAAATGAGCCGGAGTGGATGCTGGAATGGCGTCTAAAAGCCTTCGCACTCTGGCAGAAAATGGAAGAGCCGGAATGGGCTCATGTCCACTACCCGGAAATTAACTTCCAGGATATTTCTTACTATTCAGCACCTAAAAGCATGGCCGATAAGCCAAAGTCTTTAGATGAGGTGGATCCTGAGTTACTGGCTACCTATGACAAATTGGGTATTCCATTACTTGAACAGCAAATGCTAGCCGGCGTAGCGGTTGATGCGGTGTTCGATTCCGTTTCCGTAGTCACCACCTTCCGTGAAAAGCTGGCGGAGTCCGGTGTTATTTTTTGCCCCATCTCTGAAGCGATTCAGGAATATCCTGAATTAGTGAAAAAATATCTCGGCAGTGTGGTTCCCCAGCGCGATAATTATTACGCCGCATTAAACTGCGCAGTGTTTACCGATGGCTCCTTTGTTTATATCCCCAAAGGCGTTCGCTGCCCAATGGAGTTATCCACATACTTTCGTATCAATGAAATGAATACCGGGCAATTTGAGCGCACTTTAATTATTGCCGATGAAGGCAGTCATGTGAGTTATCTTGAAGGTTGTACAGCACCACAGCGTGATGAAAACCAATTGCATGCCGCAGTCGTTGAGCTGGTAGCTTTAGATAACGCAGAAATTAAATACTCTACCGTGCAAAACTGGTATCCCGGTGATGAAAATGGCAAGGGTGGTATTTACAACTTTGTAACCAAGCGCGCCGTTTGTCATACCAGTGCCAAGGTTTCCTGGACCCAGGTTGAAACTGGTTCTGCGGTAACCTGGAAATACCCTAGCTGCATTTTGCGTGGTGATAATAGTATCGGTGAGTTTTACTCGGTGGCATTAACTCGCGGTATGCAGCAAGCCGATACCGGCACTAAAATGATACATATGGGTAAAAACACCAAGTCCACTATTATCTCCAAAGGGATATCGGCGGGGCGCAGTAATAATAGCTACCGTGGTTTAGTGCGTATGGGGCCCCGTGCCGATGGCGCCCGTAACTTTACCCAGTGTGATTCATTATTAATTGGCGGCCAATGTGGTGCCCACACTTTCCCCTATGTAGAAAGCAAAAATCCTTCTGCGATAGTGGAGCACGAAGCTACCACCTCAAAGGTTTCAGACGATCAAATGTTTTTATGCCAGCAGCGCGGCTTGGATCCAGAAAAAGCGGTGTCGATGATTGTGAATGGCTTTTGCAAAGAAGTATTTAAAGAATTACCGATGGAGTTTGCCGTAGAAGCGGGCAAGCTGTTAGAGATTAGTTTAGAAGGTTCAGTAGGATAAAACATGTTATCAATTAAAAATTTACAAGCTAGTGTTGAAGAAAAAGAGATTCTTAAAGGTCTTGATCTTGAAGTTAAGCCTGGTGAGGTTCACGCCATTATGGGCCCCAACGGTGCAGGTAAAAGCACCATGGGTTATGTGATGTCTGGTCGTGAAGGCTATGAAGTTAACGAAGGTTCAGTCACGTTGGATGGTGTAGATTTGTTAGGGCTGGAAGCTGAGGAGCGCGCCCGTGCCGGCTTATTCTTAGCCTTTCAATATCCGGTAGAAATTCCTGGTGTTAGCAATCTTGAATTTATGAAGGCTGCGGTAGATGCTCAGCGCGAAGCTAAAGGTGAAGAAGCCGTTAGCTCAAAAGATTTCCTAAAAATGGCCCGTGAAGCCTGTAAGCAGGTTCATCTTCCCGCTGAATTTTTAAAGCGTGGTGTCAATGAAGGCTTTTCCGGTGGTGAGAAAAAGCGTAATGAAATTATGCAGATGCTCTTACTAAAGCCAAAGCTATGTATTCTTGATGAGTCGGATTCCGGTTTGGATATCGACGCACTGCAAGTGGTTGCGGAAGGTGTTAATAGTCAGCGTTCTCCAGATCGCAGTTTTATTGTAGTCACTCACTATCAGCGTCTACTTGATTATATTAAGCCTGATTTTGTACACGTTTTATCTGATGGCAAGATCGTAAAAAGTGGCGATGCTTCTCTGGCGCTTGAGCTGGAAGAGCAGGGCTATAACTGGTTGACTGAGCAACGGGAGCAGTCTGCATGAGCGATTGGTTAGGTAGGGCTGTTAGCCGAGCTGAGCAGGTAAGCGATTGGTTGTCGCCACAGCGACAAGCCTCCTTAGCTCTATTGCGTGAAGCGCAATGGCCAACACGAAAAACTGAAGCCTGGAAATATACCCCAGTACACGTATTGGCGGATGCTGAATTTGCGGCTGCTGCTAATAGCGAGCTGGCTGCTGCAGAAGCGATTGAGGGTCTAAATAGTATTGAGCTGGTTTTTACTGATGGTGTGCTGCAGTCAGAGTTATCGCAACTACCTGAAGGCCTAACTATCGTACCGCTGGCTGATGCTTCTTCAGAAACCCGGCAGTGGGCTGCTGAAGCGTTTAGTGCCGCTAAACCCTCTAAGCATTTATTTGGATTGGTCAATGATGTGCTGGCTACGGCTGGTGTGATTATTGATGTGGCTGAAGGCGTAAGCATAGAGCCAGTTATCAGGATTGTTCACCGCATTGGCAAAGATTGTGAAGCGCATAACCGTGTCTTGGTTCGTATTGCTAAAAATGCTTCTGTGACAGTGGTTGAAGACTTCTCCGGTGAAGAGAAAAGTTTTAATACCGGCTATGCAGAATATACCTTGGCAGAATCAGCCTCCCTTGAGCACTACCGTTTTGCTTTGCAAACCGGTGCCGCATTAAGTGTAGGTGGTAGTCACTTTAACCTGGCCGACAAGGCCCAGCTTAATAGCACGCTGGTAGGTTTCGGTAGCGAATTATCTCGCCTTGATGTCGATGTTAATCATACTGGCGAACATGCTTTTGCCAAGTTGAATGCCATTTACTTATTAGACGGTAATGAGTTATTTGATTTGCATAGCACTATTGAACACATGGTGCCAAACGGCACGACTGAAGAAAATGTACGCGGCATAGTCGCTGATCATTCTCGGGCAGTCTTTAACGGTCGTATCCATATCCATCGCGATGCGCAAAAGACCTTGGCGGAACTCAATAACCGCAATCTATTGATGTCCAGAGATGCGGAAATCAATACCAAACCCGAACTTGAAATTTACGCCGATGATGTGCGTTGCGCCCACGGTGCCACCATCGCCGAAATTGATAAAGGGGCTTTATATTATTTACGGTCCCGTGGTGTCAGCAAAGCGCAGGCACAAATTATGTTGAGCTTTGGTTTTATCAATGAGCTGGTTGATCAAATGCCTAATCAAGTACTGGCCGAGTGGTTGCGTCCGCAGTTGCGTCAACGCTTTGCCAATATGGAAGTGAAGTAATGAGCCCTACAGCCAAACAAGTAGCTAAGCAGGCAGATGCAGTGTTTGATGTTGAAGCCATCCGCCAGCAGTTTCCTATTTTATCTCGTGAGATAGATGGTAAACCGTTGGTGTATTTGGATAACGCCGCTACAACGCAAAAGCCTCAGTGTGTGATTGATGCTTTGGTGGATTATTACAGTACCTGTAATTCCAATGTGCACCGCGGTGCGCATCAGTTAGCTGATGAAGCTACCCGTCGTTATGAAGGTGCTCGCGATACAGTTGCAGAATTTATTAACGCCAATTCACGCAATGAAGTGATTTGGACTAGCGGAACCACTGAGTCGATTAATGTCGTGGCTAACGGTTTAGCGCAACTGCTAAGCAGTGATGATGAAGTGCTGGTCACTGAAATGGAGCATCACGCTAATTTAGTCACTTGGCAGCAGGCCTGTAAGCGTTCCGGTGCTAAGTTAGTAGTTGTGCCGATTAAAGATAATGGCGAGTTAGATGGCGAACAATTTTCTGCCTCATTAAGTACGCGTACCAAGTTGGTTACCTTTCCTCATGTCTCTAACGCATTGGGAACATTAAACCCCATTGCGGATTTAACAGCGCAGGCCAAAGCGGTTAATGCATGGGTATTAATTGATGGTGCTCAGGGTATTGCTCACGAAGCGGTTGATGTGCAGGCTCTGGGTTGTGACTTCTATGTTTTCTCTGGTCATAAGTTGTTTGGCCCAACCGGCATTGGTGTGCTTTGGGGTAAAGAAGATTTACTGGCCGAATGGCCTGTGTGGCAAACCGGCGGTGAAATGATTTCAGAGGTCACCTATGACAACGCTGTGTGGAATGTATTGCCTTATAGGCTTGAAGCTGGAACGCCTAATATATCAGGTGCTATCGGTCTGGCAGAAGCTGTTCGCTGGTTTTCTAAATTTGATATGGAAGCCGTGCAAGCTCACGAAGCGGCTTTATTAGAAAGTGCTACTCGACAAGCCGAAGCCTTTGAGGGCTTGACTATTGTCGGTTCCGCCCCCAATAAAGTGGGAGTGCTAAGTTTTGTGATGGATGAGGGTCATCCCGCTGATATTGGTTTTTTATTAGACCGACAGGGTGTAGCCATTCGTACTGGTCATCACTGTGCAGAGCCCTTAATGGGGCGTTTAGGTGTGCCGGGTACAGCCCGCGCCTCCTTCTCAATTTATAATACGCTGGATGAAGTAGATGCTTTATTTGCAGCCTTAAACAAAGTTAAAACCATGCTTGCCTAAAAAACAGCGTCATTCCCGCGCAGGAACGTCATTCCCGCGCAGGCGGGAACCCAGCACTGTAGATTCCCGCCTACGCGGGAATGACAGGTGGCAGTCTTGGTTTAACAAAGCAAGTAGTAGGAGAAGTTATGTCAGTTACAAATTTTGACCCGAATGCACAAGCCGTCACTATGACGGAAACAGCCTTGCGTCATTTCGAGCGCGCTTTAAGTAGCCCGGATGATAAGTTGGTGCGTTTAAGCACCAGAGAGAGTGGTTGTACTGGTTATGCTTATGTCCTTGATCTGGTCGACGCCAGCGAGCCTGGTGATGTAGTTTTACACCCCAATGAAAAAGTGACTTTGGCCGTTGCTCCTGATGCTGTGGCTATTTTGCGCGGCACCGAAATTGATTACGTGAACGAAGGCGTAAACAGTGTGGTGAAATTTAATAACCCTAACGTTGTAGCTGAATGTGGCTGTGGCGAAAGCTTTAGCATCGCCTAACTCTCTACAACTACAAGAGTCTAACATGCAGCAATCTATGGTGGTCACCAACCGTGACTGTCCCGCACGTCGCGTCCCTTCCGGTGAGCCGGCGATTATCCCTAAAGGTCAGTTTGTTACCATCAATCAAGACTTGGGCGGTAATTACACAGTTACCTTTCAAGGCAATATGCTGCGAATTGATGGCACCGATGCCGATGCAATTGGCCAGCAAGCTGAAGTACTGGAGTTTACCGATGATGGCAGTGGCCAGATCAATGAAGATCAAGTGTGGGAAGCCCTGGATAGTATTTTTGACCCTGAGATTCCGATTAGCCTGGTGTCATTGGGATTGATTTACAGCGTTAAGATTGATCAGGCGAGTGGGGAAGTGGCTATCAATATGACCCTTACTGCCCCGGGTTGTGGCATGGGCCCAGTCTTGGTCAGTGATGTTGAATACCGTAGCGCGAAGGTCCCCAACGTCAAAAGTGTCAAAGTCGAGCTAGTCTTCGACCCGCCGTGGTCTCGTGAAATGATGACTGAAGAAGCGCAATTAGAAGCGGGATTGTTTTTCTAGGCACTTTTCTCCAAAATGCGCACCCCTGACAAACAGCAGTGAAAAACCCTATGAGCCTGGCAACCACCGATGAAATTCTAGACGATCTGGCCTTTTTTGACGATTGGGAAGAGCGCTATAAGTATATTATCGATCTGGGTAAGGATTTGCCGGCCATGGATGAGTCCTTGCGCACGCCAGAACGTCTGGTTAAGGGTTGTCAAAGCAATGTCTGGCTGGACGTTCAGCCCGCAGAATCTGCTCTCAGTTTCACGGTTGATAGTGATGCCCATATCGTCAGAGGCCTGCTGGCTCTGGTGATGGCGGCTTATAACGACAAAAGTGCTGCCGATATCACAGCTTTTGATATCGATGATTACTTTCAACAGCTGGATTTAGAGCGTCATTTAAGCCCCACCAGAGGTAATGGTCTCAAGGCGATTGTGGCCAGAATTCAGGCAATCGCCAACGCAGCACTTACCGCCTAATACACCGCTTCAAACCACAAAATTACCGTCATTCCCGCGAAGGCGGGAATCCAGCACTGTCTATTTCCGCCGCGGCGGAA
>JAAELM010000411.1 GCA_024226635.1 Oceanicoccus sp.
CACTAATCTCTTGCAGGCTTGATAGGCTTTTCTTCAGGTTGGTGAGATTGTAAAGATAATAGGCATCAGTTAGGGGGTTATTGTCGTATAAATATTCAGGGAATGAAGAGGTTTTAACCGCATCCTTATCCAGTACAAAAGCGGCTGGGTGTAGCTCCCAAATAACTCGACTCAGTGTTTGATATTTTAATGCATTGGCTACGGTAAGATTCTGCTCTTTACCGCTGCCGGCGGGTATGGATAGTACTGCCACCTCGCCGGAGAATTTATTTTCAGCATCCGTAGCTAAAAAATTTTGACTGAGTGATGTGCCAATAACCAATATTGAAAATTGTTTATGCTTGCCGATACCCGCATTTTGATGCCGGCCCTGTCCCGTATCAATAGAAAACTTGCTGTCGCGGAAATACATCCAGGGATCAATCGTATAATTTAAAGCCATTAACAATAGCGCCGCTACCGTGACGGTAATAAAAAAGAAGACAGCATAGCGAGGAGTTGCTTGATTCATCGTTATCCTAAAATTGAAAGTAAAGGAATTCAGAAACAGTATTGAGTGATACCGTTGCGATGATAAAAAGCAGCCCAACTAAAACAGCATTTGTTTTAGTCAGCTTAATTTCAAAACGGGAAGCATCAATCGTGCCTAAAGCAGGCTTATAGGCCCGTAGTAAACTAAAGCTATTGGGTGCATAGCGGGCAAAGACCCATAATAATAGAATGGTATACAGTGGTGAGATAGAGCTAAAGCCATCCAGATAACGGAATTCAACACCGGCACTGATTAAGTTGTCACTGAATGAGCCCCAACGCTCGGCATATTTTATCGGTATGGCAATGCCGTTTTGGCCAAACATTCCCGCCAGCATTTTCATGGCCCCTGAATAGGTTTCGGCTCTAAAGAACACCCAGCCTACAATAATGGCTAATAATGTAATAGCAACCCCTAGCTTGCTACCCAGCCAATTGACTGACCGGGGTAGGGCTGGCAGGCCCCTATGCACAGCATGCCAAGCGTGGTTGATAATAAGATAACCGCCATGCAAGGCCCCCCAGATAACAAAATTCCAGCCGGCTCCGTGCCAGAGCCCACCCAGCAACATGGTAATAAACAGATTGATATAGCGGCGGCTTTGACCCTTGCGGTTACCTCCAAGGGCGATATATAAATAGTCTCTTAAAAACCGTGACAGTGTCATATGCCAGCGACGCCAGAAATCGATAATATTTTTGGCCTTATAAGGCGAATTAAAATTAATAGGCAGCACAATACCAAACATTCTGGCGGCGCCCATCGCCATATCGCAGTAGCCACTAAAGTCAAAATACAGTTGTAAGCTGTAAGCCAGGGCGCCCTGCCATGCCTCCAGTAGCGTTATGGTTTGGCCCGCGTCTGCCTTGGCAAAAATGGCGGTGGAGTAGGGCGCCATATTGTCGGCAATCAATACCTTCTTTGCCAGGCCCAGAGTAAATAGAATTAAGCCTACCGAGATATTTGATGGGTTGAAGAGGGTTTTCCTCTGCTGGGCAAATTGCGGCAGCATTTCGCTGTAGTGAACAATCGGGCCAGCAATAAGTTGAGGGAAAAAACAGACAAACAAACAGTAATCGAGAAACCCATGGGCATGGGTTTTCCCCTGGTAACTATCAACCAGGTAAGCGATTTGCTGAAAGGTGTAAAAGGAAATAGCCAATGGCAAGATAATAGACAGCGATGGACTTTGGCTGTCGAACATCAGGTTAATGCTTTCAATAATAAAGTCCGCATACTTAAAATACATCAATGTCAGCAGGTTGGCCGCTACCCCAAGGCCCAGCACGAGTTTTTTATAGCCCCCGGGGCCTGCTCGCAATAGCATCAGGCTCAGGCCATAATTCAGGAAAATGGAGGCAAGCAGCAGAGCGACATACTCAAGTTTCCACCAGCCATAAAAGCCCAGTGAAGCAATCACCAGATAAAGTGTTGGAGAAAGTGTTGGAGTAGACCCCGTCGATAGCCTGCGCAGCAGGTAATAGCCCAGTACCACCAGGGGTAGATACAGCAGGATAAACTCGAAAGAATTAAATAACATCCAGAGCCTTTATGGTATGAAAGGGTAATGCTGCTTTATGGATATGCCACGATAGTTATTCAACTGGCGCACGCTTAATACTAATGGTTATTGTTTATTGGTGGCTAAGAATAGATACTCTGGCGAGAGAAGTCTATTTAGAATTTACTGTTGGCTGTAATCAGATATGTCGATATGCTATGTGTTTAGAAATGATGGCTTGCAAGTCACTGCTATAAGCTCCCAATGGAACTATGGAATGAGAGTATATGTTAATGCAGGATAGTATTGTTACCGGGTTAAGAGCTTTTACCAGCTATATGCTGGAATCCCGTGGCCGTCTGGTTACTTTTTTTCTGTCGTTATTAGTCATTACCTTTCTACTTCGTCTATGGCAATACGGCTGGGCGGTGAACGACGATGGCGCCCTGTACCTCTATGCCGCTAGAAACTTTATCGACCATGGCCTGGCCGAGGCGCTTAAAACCTACCCATGGGCCTATTACTCCGTGCTTGTTGCCTATGTCGATATGGCTTTTTTCAATAATTTACTGGTCAGTGGCTGGGTGCTTAATTTTGTTTTTCAGTGTGGCCAAATCTACTTTTTTTATCGCATTTGTAGTGCATTGCGTGTGCACCAGTCACGTCTATTTTGGGCCGTCGTATTATTTATTATTTCAATAAGCTTCCACAATTTTCGTAACTACTTAATGCGAGACCAGGGCTTTATTCTCTTTATTATGATCGGTGTTTATTACAGCCTTATTTGCATTAACACCGACAGGCTAAAATCCAGACTTGATAAAAAGTCATTGATTTTGTTTGTTCTATCTTTTGTGATTGCAGCGTTATTTCGTATTGAGGCTTTGGTTATATTGGCTTTTGGTTTCCTGGCGGTTATTTATTTAACTCGTCAGTACCTATTGGGCTTGTTGGCAGGGGTTGTACTATTGTTGGCGGCGGCTATTGGTCTGCTTGCTATTGATATGCCCCAGGCAGATGCCTGGAAGTATGTTAGCGGTAAAATTCCCAGTGTTTTTGTCACCTTTTCACAGGGGCAAGAAATTCTGGAGGCGGAGTTATTATCCAAATACTGGGCTGGACATAGTGGCGTTGGCTTGTTTAGCCTCTATATAGGCACCTATTTTTTCTATCTTTCCAGCTCGTTGTCGGTATATCTGCTGGGGCTTTTTTACTTTCAGCGGAAACAGAAAAATAATGCCACTATCTTACTCTCGGTTTACGCCTTATCAATCGTTGTTTATTGTTTGGTATTTTTATTTAGCCGAGGGTTTTTAGTTTTTAGATATAACCTTCCGTTAACCTATTTTCTAACCGCCTTATCGATCATATTAATCTTGTCTGCCGCCGCCAGGCAGGCGCGGTTTTCAAAAATATTACTGACACTTATTATCATTGTGCCCCTGTTTAAAGTGCTGGATGCTCCCTCGGGAAGCAAACGCTTCTTAAATGAGGCGCAAAGTAAAGTTGAAGCTATGGGCCTGTCAGGCCCTGCTGTTTATTCCAACGCTTTGCAAGTATCGCTGGTTAACCGTGTGGATTATAAGAAAGCACGTACACTCAAGGCCGAACCAACAAAAGTATTAAAGGTGCTGGAATCAGGCTTAAAGCCTGATGTTGCCGTTGTTTATTATGGCCGTTCAGATGAGCAGGTAGTGGTTTCTGGAAAAAACTGCCTGGCCTATTACGTTAAACATCGTCGCCGGGCAATTAGTGTCTATGTTGCCAAAAACGAGCATTGCCTAATGGAGCAAGGCTAAGCCTGGGTCTGTGATTGCTGGTACACAGTGTTTGCAGAAAGCAACTGTAAGCAGCTTTGGGTTCTGGCACAGCTTTGTTTACTACAGGCTTCAAGGCAGGGAGTTTCTGAGCGAAGAATGTGGCTATTGTCCGACAGCGGTGACCATAGCGTATCGTCAGTAGGTCCAAATAAGCTATAGACGTAAGTTGGTGTTGTTGCCATTAGGTGAGTGGGCCCAGAGTCATTACCAATCATCGACTCACAGATAAACCCCAGGTGAATAGTTTCAATTAGGTTAAATTGCCCAAAGCCATTGATGGGGGCAATCGACGTATCCTTAATAATCGCTTCCACTTCAGGCTTATCAACCCCGGCGCCAATCAATAACACCTGTTTGTTATCTTGCTCCAGCATGGCAATCAGTTTTTGCCAGTGATGAGTAGGCCATAATTTATATGTTTTACCAGCACCGGGATGAATAACCACCAGAGGCCTGTTTTGATCAACAGCTAATGCGTTCAGCTTTGTTCGCAGCCCTGAGTAAACATTGTTGAGCTTTGGCGCATTGAGTTTTACATGCGTAAGCTCACCAAAGAGCGGATAAAATGGATACCGGTAAAAATCTATTTGGTGGTTGGCGGTTAAATCACTGTCTCTATCACACCAATCATATTTCTTTTTCAATTTCGGTCGACTATAGAAAGCAGAAATATAGTTGGCACCTGAAAGCTGGGCAATTTTAAGGGATTCGCCATGACCATATAAATCCACAGCAGTATCTATCTTGAGTTGTTTTAGTCGAGTATACAGTTTGATAAACAGCTTGGACTTTTGCCATATAGAAAGTTTGGAGCCGCGCAAGTTGCAGGGAATAAATTCAATATCAGGTAAAAAATATGTGGCCAGCGATAGCAGATGGTAATCAATAACGCAGCTAAGGGTTTGCTCGTTAGATAATTGTTGTTGCGCGGCTTTAATGGCATATAGACTGACTAACAAATTACCGATATGGCGGTCAGTCATAACCACTAGCAAGTTGGAAAATGGTTGTAGCGGTGGTCGGCTCATAATGGCGCGCAATCTATCTATTGGTGTTTATTATGGTTTTGGCTGTAAAGGAGGGCCATCATACCGCCTTATGCTCAGTATTTAAATTGCTGGATAGGGCGTAAATGTAGTCATCAATTGCGTCAGAATGCCGTATAATGCCCGCCAATAACTGAAATCCCTTTTAAAACGATCAATGCTCAGGACTGCGGCTACTCTTAATGGCTAAACCTTCATCCACACAAACCGCTGATGGCTGGTCAATCTACCGCCGGTTATTAGGCTATAGCGCCCGCTATTGGCCCTATTTTGTGATTAGTTTGTTGGGTTTTGCCGCCTATGCCAGTACTCAGAGTGCATTGGCCCATATGATGAAGTACTTCGTTGATGGGCTAGAGAGCAAAGATGCCGACCTGGTCACCTTTATCCCCCTGGCTGTTGTGGCTATCAGTATTGTGCGCGGTATCGGCTTTTTCTGCGGCAACTACTTTATGTCGAAAATCTCCCTGAGTGTAGTGAATGATCTGCGCAAGCAGATGTTTGACCATATGCTGGTGCTGCCCAGCGCCTTCCATGACCAATGTAACTCCGGCGAACTGGTATCGATGATCACCTACAACGTGAATCAGGTGACTAATGCCGCGACTAATGCCATCAAGGTGTTATTTAGGGAAGGGCTTACTGTTATCGCCCTATTGGGATATTTGCTGTATCAAAACTGGGAACTAACGCTGATCTTTATACTGGTAACGCCGGTGCTTGCTGGCCTGATTGTCTATACCAGTAAACTATTCCGCCGTATGAGTGAAAAGATGCAATCGTCCATGGGGCGAGTGACTCATATCTCTAACGAAGCTATTCAGGGTTATCGGCTCGTGCGCAGTTACGGTGGTGAGGGCTATGAGAAGCAGCGCTTCCACACTGCCAGCAACAGCAATACCCTCCAGGGGATAAAATTCAGCCGTATTGCCTCTGTCCAAACGCCGGTATTCACCTTTTTATTATCGCTGGCTATAGCCGCCTTGATGTATATCGTCCTGCTGATGGCTGCCGATACCTCAGCGGGGGAGTTAGTGGCTTATGTGGTTGCTGCGGGTTTGTTAGCCAAGCCGGTAAGACAACTAAGTGAGATCAACTCCACCATTCAGCGCGGCATAGCAGCCGCAGATTCTATTTTTGGTTTGCTGGATGAACAGCAGGAGCACAATAGTGGCTCACAAGTGGTGGAGCGAGTCAGCGGCCGAATTGAGCTGCGCAATATCAACTTTGAATATGAAGCCGGTAAGCCGGTACTCGATAATATCAACCTGACCATTGA
>JAAELM010000412.1 GCA_024226635.1 Oceanicoccus sp.
CCTAACAATGTGATCCCCGTTGCTGCTGTTCTTAGTAATAGCGCAACAACAGGCGTTTTGCTCGTCAGACCCACCATAGAGCAAAACAAATACTACGGTCAGTTTAGCAAATTAAATGATCAATCCGCGTCCCTAACAAATAGTCCCGTGGCTATTTTGCTGACAAATACGGAGATTAGCCACGGCGTCACATTAGGAACACCGGCCAGTAGAATGGTTATGGCACACGCGGGGCTGTATAAGATAGATGTGAACTTGCAGCTTATATCCAGCAGCTCTAGCGCGAAGAAGATGTATATCTGGTTCCGCAGGAATGGCGTAAATGTGCCAAACAGCGCAACGCAAATCACCGACGACATCAACAATGGCGCGGTGCATGTCGCCAAGTCTGACTTCTTCAGCCTAAACGCAAACGACTATATGGAGGTCATGTTTGCGGTCGATGACACGTCCCTAACAATTCACCATGAAGCGCCCACAGCGTTTGCTCCGGCAACGCCAGCGGCCATCATCTCAATAACGCAGGTCCAGCAATGATTGGCAATGAAGAGCATTTGGGTTACGATAACACACCTGACCTAGAAGGTGACGTGATGGACGCCCCAATTTGCATTGATGATTTAGAGCAGAAGATGCTTTCACAAGAGCAAGTGGAGTGTCCTGTTTTCCATCACTTCGGTCCTGGCGTCTATATGAGAGAGGCTATATTTCCGGCTGGATCAATAGGTTTAGGCCACAAGCACAAGCACGACCATTTGTGCATTTTGCTAAAGGGAAAGTTGGCAATATTGATTGATGGTGAGATATCAATTATCGAAGCACCATTTACTTACACGGCAAAAGCCGGAAGAAAGATTTGGTATGCACTAGAGGACTCAAGTTTTATGAACATCCTTCCGACAACTGAGACAGACGTTGATAAAATCGAAGAGATATTCGTTGAAAAGTCTGACCATTTCTTAAACTTTGAGGAAGAGGCCAAAAGGCTTATTTCTTCCGTTAATCTTGAGGAGCATTTGTAATGGCTTTTGTCACAGCAGCCATAATTGGTTCGGCAGTCGTTGGGGCTGGCTCTTCTTATTTTGCAGGGCAGGCCCAAAGTCGAGCTGCCAGAAGGGCAGCAGACGCACAAAGAGAAGGCGCGGAGGCTTCTTTAGAAGAACAGCGTCGCCAGTTTGACGCGGTACAAGAGTTATTCCAACCTTACGTTCAAGCTGGCACAGGCTCCCTCGCAGAGCAGATGCGTCTCATAGGGTTAGGCGGAGAAGAAGCCCAACAAGAAGCTATCACAGCCATACAAGCTGGTCCTGAGTACCAAGAGCTTATTCGGACGGGTGAGCAAGCCATCCTGCAAAACGCCGCAGCCACGGGTGGTCTTAGAGGCGGTAATGTCCAACGCTCTTTGGCTCAATTCAGGCCACAGGTTCTCAGCAGTCTAATTAATCAGCAGTATCAGCGGCTAGGTGGAATTAGCCAGCTTGGCCAGGCGTCAGCGGCAGGGCAGGCCGCGCAAGGATCTGCAATCAGCGGCGGCATCGCTCAGACGCAAGCCGATCTTGGGGCTGCTATGGGGCAAAGTTATTTGGCTCAAGGCCAGGCAACAGCAAACATGTGGGGTAATATTGCTGGAGCGGCTGGTCAAGCTGCTGGTATGTATGCTGGTTACAATGCGTTTGGCGGGTCGCAGCAGCCTATTAGTTCAGACGCGGCAAAAGAAGCGGCATATATGGCATCCCGAGGTGCTCCAATTGAATATGGAATACCCACGACCCGACCATTTGGAACTTGAGGATAAAGTAAATGGCAAGACTGACACCACTTAATTACAACCAGCAGGTCGTTAATCCTATGCAG
>JAAELM010000413.1 GCA_024226635.1 Oceanicoccus sp.
AAGCTTGCCGTTAAAAATGGAGCGGGAAAGGAGATTCGAACTCCCGACCACCTCGTTGGCAACGAGGAGCTCTACCACTGAGCTATTCCCGCACTATTTCTAGCTCTTCTAAGACAGGGCATGATTGTTCAAACCAGTGGCTGCCAAAAAGAGCGCCTATTCTAATGCTAATGCTTTTAGAGTCAAGAAAAGCCTGTGCTTCTGGTGAAAATACTTGTTTAAGCCTTTGTTTTCGGTCAGTTTTTAAGCTGGGAAAGACAGGAGAGGTGTCGCAAACGTGCCCGGATACAAAAAAGCCCGGCGCAGAGGCCGGGCTTTTATTGAATATGGCGGTGAGAGAGAGATTCGAACTCTCGATACTTGCGTATACACACTTTCCAGGCGTGCTCCTTCAGCCACTCGGACACCTCACCAGTAGGGCTGCTTAACCGATGGCAGACACCGAATTAAGAGGGGCGCTAATGTACTGGAGAATAGGTTTGAAGGCAACTAAATCCTTATTTTAGTTGGCTGTTTTTAAACGCCTTTTTGCTGTCTATTTGCTGGGTATGGTATTCTCAGCGTCCAAATTTAACGCCAGCATTCGAGTCAAGCAAATCAAGCAAATCAAAAGAGTATCTTCATGAAGTGTGCCATTGTCCCCGTAACCGCCTATCAACAAAATTGCTCCATTTTAGTTTGTGAAGAGACCAGGAAAGCTGCCGTGGTTGACCCCGGCGGTGATCTGGAGAAGATTGAAAATGCCCTGGAACAGTTGGATGTAGAGCTGGAAAAGGTGTTCTTAACACACGGCCATATGGATCACTGCGCGATTGCGGATGATGTCCGTAAGAAATATGGCGTTATTATTGAAGGGCCCCATGAGGATGATCGCTTTTGGATAGATAAGTTGCCAGAGTGGTGTGAGATGTCCGGTTTCCCCCACGCTGATGCCTTTGAACCAGATCGCTGGCTGGTAGAGGGGGATACAGTAAAGTTTGGTAATCAAACCTTGCAGGTAAAGCATTGCCCCGGCCATACACCTGGCCATGTGGTGTTATTTCACCCTGGAGTTAAGCTGGCCATTGTCGGCGATGTGTTATTCCAGGGTTCTATTGGCAGAACGGACTTTCCAAAAGGCAATCACGAGGATTTGATTTATTCAATACGGGAAAAGCTCTGGCCTCTGGGTGATGATGTCTCATTTATCCCCGGCCACGGCCCAACCTCTACCTTTGGACAGGAACGCCAGACCAATGCCTTTGTGGCTGATACACGCTTCGGTTAACAGCTGGGGTTAGCGGTACCGGTAGACTTATTTAACAGTTTCGGCGATGATCTGGCTTTACCTATTTAGGCGTAAATTATTTTACAGGGCACCTATCTGATTACTTATGAGTGATAGTCAAAGTAATAATGTTGTTTCAATCAAGCAGGCCGCCAAGGTTACTGGAAGCTGTGTTCGCGAGGAAATTATTGATGCGTTGGTTGAGGTGATTACCGAGGAAGGTTTTGTTGCCGCCACCAATCGTCGGATCGCCGAACGGGCTAAAGTTTCCGTCGGTACGGTGCAATATCACTTTAGTACCAAGGCTCATTTATTTGAGATTGTATTGCAGCGTTGTCATCAAGAGTTTTTGTTGCTGGTTGCTGACGATGCTCTGTTGTCGGGCAAGCTTGAAAGCCGTGTTAATCTGTTTGTAGTTATGTCCTGGCGTCACTATCAAAGCAAACTTTATTTAGCGACTATTGAAATCCTGATGGCGACCCGTAGCCAGCGTGAGATTGTCTCTCTGGTTGAGCTTACCGAACATCAGGCGGTGGAACAGCGCCGGCGAATTCGCCAGATTTTCCCCGAGTGTCAATTGGATGATAGGGCCCTATCTGAAGTATTAACCTCTACCCATGTATTTCTTACCGGTTTAACGGTAGAAACTCTGCTTAAACCCAAACTGGTTAATATTGGTGGCTATCTACGCCGCTGCACCCGCGCCATGGTTGTTATGTTGAAGGCCCCTGTTTAGCCCTTTCTATTTCTGCTTTTCTATTGAAGAATAAATTGTATAACTTTGGGGAGTAAAACCCTTGAAAAAGTATCTAACGGACGTTGTTTAGCATTTGTTGATTGATTAGTTAATTAGAAAGGAGAGTTGAATGAGCCGAGTGTTGTTCCAACGCTTTTGTTTGGTTTGTGTAATGTCGCTGCTAGCACCCGCTAGCTGGGCGGTACTACCCGCCACCGATAGCGAGGGCAGGCAGTTACCCAGCCTGGCACCCTTACTAAAAAATGTTAACCCCTCAGTAGTCAATATCTCGACTTATACCACCCGCACTATGCGCCAAAATCCTCTGCTCAATGATCCCTTTTTCAGGCGCTTCTTTAATATACCCAAAGGCCAACAGATGCCCCAAAAGCGGCGCACTCAAAGCGCGGGTTCCGGTGTGATCATTGATGCAAAGAAGGGCACCGTAGTGACTAATCATCATGTGGTAGATGGCGCCGATGAAATCTACGTGGGTCTTGAAGACGGTCGTAGCTATAAGGCCAGCTTAATCGGCTCAGACCCTGAAGTGGATATAGCAGTGCTCAAGTTAGAGGAGTTTGAGCATCTGACCCAGCTGGTAATTGCTGACTCAGAGCAATTGCAGGTAGGTGACTTTGTTATTGCTATCGGCAATCCTTTTGGCTTGGGACAGACCGTCACCTCCGGCGTGGTCAGTGCCCTGGGTAGAAGTGGCTTGGGTATTGAGGGTTATGAAAACTTTATCCAAACCGATGCGTCAATTAATCCCGGAAATTCTGGTGGTGCCCTGATTAATTTAAGGGGCGAACTGATTGGTATTAACACAGCAATCCTGGCACCTGCTGGTGGCAATGTAGGTATTGGTTTTGCCATCCCAACTAATATGGCGAAAGCCAGTGTCGACCAGATTTTAGAATATGGCGAAGTGAGAAGAGGGCAGTTGGGCATTATTATTCAGGATCTGACTCACGACCTTGCTGAAGCGTTTGATATTGATAAGCAGCAGCGGGGTGTTCTTATTGCGCAGGTGCAGTCAGAATCAGCGGCGGAGAAGGCGGGACTATTGCCGGGGGATATTGTTGTCAGTGTTGATAGTAAAGCAGTTGAAACCAGTGCGCAGTTGCGCAATGAAATTGGCCGCCGCCGCATTG
>JAAELM010000414.1 GCA_024226635.1 Oceanicoccus sp.
CGGATCTGTAACCAGGTGGCTTTCTGTTCCTGGCCTGGATGATCGACAGGCAATTGCATGAACTCGAAACCATACTTGGCTGCGGCGCTTTCCAGTGTGCGGATAGGTTCCTTACCGTAGGCGGAGTTATGATAAACCAGTGCAATTTTCTTGCCCTTGAGGTTTGCCATGCCACCTTCTTTCTCAGCAATATACTGTACGAAAACAGTAGCCTGGCTCCAGTAAGTTGCAGGGAAGTTGAATACCCAGGGGAAGATTTTACCGTTTGCAGCAGAGGTACGACCGTAACCCATGGAGAATATCGGAATTTTGTCGACACTGGACTTGGGGATTAACTGATAGGTAATACCGGTTGACAGTGGCTGGATAGCTAATGCACCCGAATCACCCTGGCCTTTGACACTTTCATAACACTCGACACCGCGTTTGGTGTTGTATGCAGTTTCGCAGGCAGTCAATTTAAGCGTTGCACCGTTAATACCGCCATCACGCTGGTTTAACATATTCATGTAATCGCCGTATCCATTGGCAAACGGAATGCCATTTGGTGCATAGGGTCCGGTACGATAGTCAAACGATGGTATTGTCAGTTCGTACGCACCGACACTACCGCCTAGAAGTGGTATTGCCAGCAAAGCTGCCACTATGGTTTTTGTTATGCCTTTCATTTTCATTGCTTCCTCCGGTTATATTAAAACTACTACTCTTGGTGAATACGCCTGCCAGTGTTTGCTTACCTTTAAAGGCTTAGTAAGGAAACGGCCAGAGACGCAGTTTTTCTTTGGCGATCCGCCA
>JAAELM010000415.1 GCA_024226635.1 Oceanicoccus sp.
CTGCATACGGTACACGGGAGAACCGACGTTACCTCAAAGGCCATGGTATTCGATTTGCGGGCAAGCCACTGGGACGTCCGTAAGCGGTACACGAACCACAGTCTATCCTGATTAATTCCACCATGTCATAGTCTCCCCTCCATCATGTCGGAGATAATTATGAAACAAACCCAATGGCAGCTTCATGTGGAGGCATTCAATAAAAGCGGCCTGTCCAAGCGGGAATATGTTGAAACCCATCAATTAATCTATCACCAGTTTCTTTACTGGTCACAAAAGCTCAATAAGGCAGCACCAGAAGCATTCGTTCCGGTAACGGTGACACCACCCGCTGTCAGCACTAAACTAAAGCCCAAACCAGTAACAAAACCCATGATCACCACATCGTTGGGTGTTCTAGAATTCCCAAATGGAATTCGCCTGATCATTCAGTCGCATGAATTATTAGCGCAACTGCCGACCCTTCTTTCCAAGGTGCAGGATCAGGAGCTGGGCCATGCTATTACCCTTTAATGCAAAAATATGGTTTTACCAGAGCCCCATCGATTTCCGTAAACAAATTGATGGCATTGTTTACCTAGTGGCAGATACATTGGGGAAAGAGCCCACTTCCGGTCAGCTATTTGTGTTTCGCAACAAATCTGCTGACAAGTTGAAAATGCTGTATTGGGATGATCCGGGTTTCTGGCTACTGTACAAGCGCCTCGAAAAGTCACGGTTCAAATTCCCCCGTATTATCGACGGCACCATGACGCTTTCAATACAGCAATTACAGTGGTTATTAACGGGCATTGATTTTACCCTGCAGCAACAACCCGAGCCCATGAACGTGACACATTTCTTTTAAAAAGCCACATAAACAGGTGGATTTTGTTATAATCCAACGCATACTACGTAACCAGAAAAACCAGGACTGACATTGAAATCATACTATTAAAGCAACTAGAGACGATCACTCAAGAGCGTGATCTGCTGCTTAAAAAATGTCATCAATCCGAACAAGCCTATACGCTCCTACTGGATCAATTAAAGCAGATGTTACGGCATCGCTTCGGGCAAAAGTCAGAGCGGTATATCGATCCTAACAACCCTCAACTGCCCTTGATAGAAGGTGTTACTGAGGAGCCCTTAAGTGACATTGATGTTCCTGAGCCGGGTAATCAGGAGCTGCCAGATAACGTCATTGATATTAAGGCGAAGAAACAGCGTAAAAAAGTGCAGCAAGGCTTTGCCAGTCACCTACCCAGAACTGAAGTGGTGATTGCAGTCAAAGAACACGACAAAACCTGTCAATGCGGTTGCCAAAAGTCAGTCATTAATCACCAGCGCCATGAGCGACTCAACTACATTCCACCGGTCTATGAAATTATTGTTGAGTTACGTGAAGTGGTAGCTTGCCCCAAAGGCTGTCGGGGTGAAATGATTACCGCCGAAAATACCAAGCATATTCTACCAAAATCTAAAGTGACGGAATCGGTCTTAGCGCATATTATTGTGAGTAAGCTCGATGACCGCCAGCCCTACTACCACCTTGAAAAGCAGTTTGATCAGCGGGCTGGGTTTACCTATACCCGACAAACGATGGCTCGATCCACTATCGATTGTGCCCATCCACTGCAGCCGTTATTCAACTTGATGAAAGATGAAGTCATTGACTACGATGTGGGGGCTTTGGATGCAACCACGCTACAAGTATTGAACGAACCGGATCGACCGGCTCGCCGGAAATCTTATGCTTATTGCTTTCGAGGTGGAGCGCCCGGTAAAGCTGTGATTCTTTATGAATACAATGCGATGGAGCATAAGCGCTTTGTGGATGATTGGTTCGCTGGGTTTAGTGGTACATTACACTGTGACGCCGATCCATTCTTTAATCGTCTATTTAGTGATGCCGACGTCCATGCCTCTTTTTGTAATGCGCACGCCCGCCGTAAATTTGAGCCGATTGCCAATGCCACAAAAGGTGATGGTTTAGCCAAGGATGCAATGCATTTTTACCGGCGAATTTACCGTGTTGAGCGGCTAGCCAAAGATGAAAAGATGACCATTCAGCAGCGGTATGCTCTGCGACAGCGGCTGACCAAGTCGATATTGAAGGAATTTAAGGCCTGGCTGGATGTGAATTACCCTACGGTGTTGCCCAAATCACCACTAGGTAAAGCTTTTAACTATACCCTAAAGCATTGGGAAGGCTTGTGCCGATTCCTCGATGATGGCCGCTTGGAAGCAGATAACAACCTGACCGAGCAAGAAATCAAACCTTTTGTGATTGCCAGAAAAAATTTCATGTTCTGTAGTTCAGTGAGTGGTGCAAACGCCCTATGCCTTCACTTTAGTTTGATCCGAACAGCCAAGCATCATGGACTCGATCCTTACCGATACTATGTTAAAATCCTTAAAGACATCCCTTACTGTGAATCAGTGGAAGACTATGAGGCGCTGTTGCCTTGGAATATTAGTCTTGATAAGGTTGGGGTTATAAGAGATGCGGCTTAGCTTATCTGGAACCGCTTACGTTCATGAGAACAGATATGAAAAACCCCACGATCCTGTTTATAGAAGGGACAGGCTCGGGAAGTCAGTAAATCGTTCGTTGTATCGAGTTTGTAGGGTAGAATAATCGTAAGCCTTGAGTTGTGCACCCATTGGGTGATGGTCTGTTTTATCGCTAACGTCGCAAAAATGATGCCACCAGTCTATAGTTGCTGTTGTAAGCGTTCGATCCGGCAAGGTATTCAGGAGTAAGTCGACTGGAGCATGTTTTGGAAGATTTGATGGCATTAAGGGCTGGGGAATAACTGAATGAGAAGTTTTCAAATGAAGCATGTCCATACCATCCACACAAGCAGCAGTCGTCATTCCGACCGTGTCGACAGTGAAGGTTCCACTTGCATGCTTGCTCATGGTGTAAATCACTTTGTTAAACACGTCAGGGACGTTTTGCTGCGCGGCGGGCGGATGACCAAGGTTAATGGTCAGGTTGCCTCGTACGCACCAAGCTTTGCAGGGGTGATTTCTACAGGTCTTGCAGGATTGGGGGCGGGACTTGCAGGCGCTACAGGTCCTGTTGTTGGCCGCATGGCTTCCAGGCTGGCAGCTTCAACCTCGGCAGGGGCTCTGGCTGTTGCGATGATGGCTGCTACGCCTGTGGTCGTTACCCCTGTGGCTGTTACCATTGCCGGGCTTGGACTGGTCGCGGGTGCAAACCCTGCATTTGCCGGCCCCGATGCGTGTACTACCGCAGGCACTGTCATCACCTGTACGGGCGATCAGTCCGCAGGTGTTTCATATACGAACCCAGCGTATGATACCCTCAATATCAATAATCTTACAACCGCCATTGCTCCTGCGCTTGGAGACAATGGTATCAATTTCACGGTCGTCGGCGGTAACAATATCACCATCGACGCTGATACCACCGGTACAACTGGCATTACCACCACGGACACTGGTGCAGATGGCATTTATGGCTATGTTGATGGCGATGGCGATGTGACCATAACCAGCACCGGCGATATCTCCACCGAGGGCACTAATGCAGATGGCATTTCTGGCTATGTTTTGGGCGATGGCGATGTGTCCATAACCAGCACCGGCGATATCTCCACCGAGGGCACTAATGCAGATGGCATTTATGGCTATGTTTATGGCAATGGCGATGTGACCATAACCAGCATCGGCGATATCTCCACCGAGGGCAGTATCTCAGATGGCATTTATGTCTACGTTTATGGCACTGGCGACGTGACCATCACCAGCACCGGCA
>JAAELM010000416.1 GCA_024226635.1 Oceanicoccus sp.
GAACAAAACATGCCTATGATGATGGCTTTAATAGGGGTTTGGAATTCAACTTTCCTGAATATCGATACCCTGGCCATTCTTCCTTATGACCAAAACCTGCATCACTTGCCTGCCTATTTGCAGCAAGCGGAGATGGAGAGTAATGGTAAGTCGGTGAATTGGCAGGGCGAAGCGCTGACCTATAAAACCTGTCCAATACTCTGGGGGCAGGCCGGCATTAACGGTCAGCATGCTTTTTACCAGCTTTTACATCAGGGTACTCATGAGGTAGCGGCGGACTTTATTGCCTCTGCTAACAGTTATGGCAAAAGCGAGATCCATCATGAGACCTTGCTGGCAAATTGTCTTGCACAATCCCAGGCACTAATGAATGGTGTTAATGCCGCAGAAATTAACAAAGATTTAGAAAGCCATGGCATGACAGCTGATCAAATAGAGCAACTGCTGCCCCATAAAGTTCATGCTGGTAATCGCCCCAGCAATACCTTGATTATGGATAGGCTGGATGCTTATCACCTGGGCGCTCTGGTCGCGTTATATGAGCACAAAGTCTTTGTTCAGGGGATTATTTGGGAAATTTATTCTTTCGATCAGTGGGGCGTTCAGCTGGGGAAATTACTTGCTGGCAAGCTACTTTACGATGTTCAGTCTAAAGATAAAATCAGCGAATATGAAAGCTCAACCAATGGCCTGTTAAACTATCTTAAGTCATTTAAACGATAGCTATTCTTAGTTGTGTCCCCTTTTTGATTCAGCAGAGACATCTCTGCGTCCAGTAGTCTTGGCGGCGGAGCCAACTTGAACCCGTGCTAAAAACATCTGTCCAATAAGATGATTTAATAAGATGATTTCCCCCCGGCATCTATGGCACACTGTTATTGTTCTGACAATAATCAGGGAGTAAGGTTATGCAACGTTTTGTCCCCATCTTTAGATCCTCTATTTTTTTTCTGGCTGTCATATTTCTAGCTGCCTGTAGCAGCAATACCACTATTGAAAGTGACCTCGGTATCGATGGCGCCCCTGGCTGGGTTAACGAAGGTACCCAGGCGGTTGATAATGACGACGGCCAATTACTGCATGGTGTCGGCATGGCGCCGCCAATGGGTGATACCTCCCTGCAAAAAAGTACCGCCGACAACCGCGCCCGTGCTGAGATTGCCCGCATTCTTCAAACCTATGTCGATAGTACTCTCAATGATTACACCGCCAGTGTTGGCGATAGCGCCGATATGAATATTGAGCGTGAGATTCGTACAGCTACCCAATTGGCCCTAAGTGGCTCTCGTATTTTAGGCCATTGGAAACATGAAGAAACCGGCGATATCTACGCCTTTGCCGAACTGAGTATTGAAGCCATGGATGAATTGATTGCCAAGGCTGATAACCTCAGCAGTTCTTTTAAACAATTTTACGGTGACAATAACAAAGCCAACTTTGACCGTTTTATTGAAACGACCACATCAGCCAAATAATTCCCAGGGGATAAATTATGCTAAACCGCATTAAATATGGATTGATCATCGGCGCCGCTATCTTGCTAAGCGCCTGCGGCACTACCGTTAAACGTATCGATGCTAATGAAACCGTTGACCTTAGTGGTGTCTGGAACGATAGCGACTCACGAATGGTTGCCGAAGAAATGATTCAGGACTCACTTTCAAGAGTCTGGATATCACAATTTACCGCCTCATCGGGCCGTCCGCCGGCGGTGATTGTCGGCACTGTTCGCAACCTCAGCCATGAACATATTAATGTAAATACCTTTGTCGCGGATATGAGTCGGTCATTGGTGAATTCCGGCCAGGTTGATTTTGTAGCTTCCAGTAACGAGCGCAATGAAATTCGCGAAGAGCGCAAAGACCAGGACCTTAATGCGACTGAAGACACTCGCAATGCCGCGGGCCAGGAGCAGGGTGCTGACTTTATGCTGACCGGCCAGATCAACACCATTATTGATGTTGAAGGCAAAGAGCAGGTGCGTTACTACCAGATCGACCTGACTATGGTGAGCATGGCGAACAATCGCAAGGTATGGCTGGGGCAAAAGAAAATCAAAAAGCTGGTAAAAAACGGCAAAATGCGATTCTAGAAAATCGCTGATCCTGGAAGGATTCATACACTGTGGTAGCTGTTCTCCGTTCAGTAAAAGTGACTTTGCTACTGGTGTTGGCGTTGCTCAGCGGCTGCGTTGCCCAGCACAAAGTCAATTCGCTGGCTGAAAGCCTGCAAGTCGCCGGTGCGGATAGCACCTTGGCGGCATTAGAAAAAATAAATCCCAATAATAGGGATCGAGCGCAATACTTATTAAACCGCGGCACGCTTTATCGCCTTAATGGCAATATTGATGCCAGCACCGAGGATTTGGAAGCGGCCAAGAGCATTATGCATAGCTTACAGGCTAGTAGCCTGAGCGAAAATTTTGCAGCGCTGACCATTAATGAAACCCTGCGCAGCTATGCAGGTACCGCCAGCGAACGAGTGTTAGTCCATACCGTACTTGCCTATAACTACCTGCAACAAAGTGACCTGGCGAGCGCAAGAGTAGAAATGCTACAGGCGGATATCACCATGCGGGAAGTGGCCGATGGCGATACACTGCGCGGGCAATTAGCCTCCAGCCATTTTCTGGCGGGGCTGATTTATGAGCTTAACGGCGAATGGGACAATGCCATGATCAGCTATCGCAGTAGTGCAGATATCCTTGACCAGCGAGGCCAGCCTATTCCCGATGCGGTGCAGAAAAGTTTATTGCAAACCAGTTTGCGCCAGGGGCTAAAGGAAGAGTACCAGCGTTACAGTCAGCGATTTGCAAAAACAGCCCAGCCATTGGCGCAGGGTGAAAAAGAACTGATCGTATTTTACTTTGACGGTACTGTCAGTCATAAGCGCCAGCAAACATTATCGATCTATAGTTTTGAGCTAAAGCAACAAATCAGTTTATCAGTTCCTTATTATGCTCCTCACAATTCTTCGGCTAATTATTACCCACGGCCGCTAACGCTGTCAGTGGCCGGGCAAAGTCTTCGAACCGGACTGATTGAGGATTTAGAAATTCTGGCCCGCAACGATTTTAACGATGAAATTCCTGCTATTACCGCCGCCGCTACAGCGCGGGTAGTGGCTAAATATCAGTTAGTCGAGAAAATGCGCAGGGAGCGGGGTGATTCAATGGCGGCACTGCTTAATCTTGCCTCCACCATTGCAGAGCAGGCGGATTTGCGCAGTTGGAATATGCTGCCTTCATCAATACAGGTTGCCAGGATCCGTATCGCTGCTGATATTGATGTGGAGGCAATGGATTTAACCAATGGTCTTAACGCCAGTGAATTACTGAAGTTTAACCAGGGTAATACTTTGTTGCTGTTGGCCAATAGTGTTGGGCACTAAAAAAAGGCATTTACTATGAATAGACTAACGATTATTTTATGTTGTATTGCAATGCTTGCTGCATGCAGCAGTAGTGAAAAACAACCGCAATGGATTGATAATGCAGCGGTTGAACACCCGGCGGACAAGTACCTAAGCGCCATCGGTGAAGCGGGCAATCGCGAAACCGCCGCTAGTCGTGCCCGGGCCAACCTGGCGCAAATTTTTCAGGTGGCGATTAAAGATAGTCAGCAGGATTTTTCACAGGCAATCGTAAATAGTTCCGCAGGGCAGCAGAGCACAGATAACCAAGTGCGGGTGGCCCGTTTTGTTAATACAGAGGCGCAGCAGGTATTAGAAGGCAGTGATATTGTTAGTTATTGGCAGTCGCCAGAGGGCAAGATTTTTAGCCTGGTGGTGCTTGATAAAACAATGGCAAGCCGACGCTTTAGGGAAAGCATTCGCGCTGCGGATAGAAAAACCCATGAGTTAGTTGAGTATGCCCGTCATCAGGCGCCAAGCCCGGTGGCTGCACTACGTGCATTAGAAGAAGCTCGTCTTAGCCAGCTTGAACGTGACAACAGTCATCGCAATCTTGTGGTGACTGCCGGCAAAGGGATTAATAGTCGCTATAGTAGCAGTGATATTGCAGCCCTGATTCGTAATGCCTTGTCGGCCTTAAAGTTCACTATTGTTACTGATGACCCACAGATGCAGAGCGAATTGGAAAATGCTGTCGCCAGCCTCGGCATCCAAATAGTAGCCGACTCCCACTACCAATTAAGCAGCAAACTTGATACTGAACCATTGCAGAAAAAGCAGGGTTGGTGGTGGATTCGAGGTTCACTGGAACTTGAACTTGTCCAGGGTGAAGATACCCTGGCTAAACAGCGCTGGCCGGTAAAGCAATCCAGCATAGAAAGAGGCATGACCAAACAGCGCCTTCGTAATAGTGTTAATAAAAAATTGCCAGCTTATCTTTACCAAATGCTGACGGTAAAACGTATGATTTCTTATCACTCTACCAATGTGTATAACTTCAATACTAGGGCCTGACTACTCTAGCGATTTAAAATGTTGTATGGCGGTTTTTCTACTCAGGCTTAAGTCAACCATCGGTGTTGGATAGCTTGCACTAGAGAAAAGATCCAAGGGAGGTTCATGGATTTCCTTATTATTAAGATGCTGAATTTCAGGAACAAAGCGGCGGATAAATTCACCCTCTGTATCAAAGCGCTGCCCCTGGGTTGTAGGGTTAAACACACGAAAATAAGGCACCGAATCAGTACCTGTAGAGGCAGACCATTGCCATCCGCCGTTATTCGAGGCTAAAAAGCCATCGATTAAATGCTGCATAAAAAACCGCTCACCCCATCGCCAATCGATAAATAAATTTTTACTGAGAAACATGGCTGTTACCATTCGCAAACGGTTGTGCATCCAGCCTGTTTCTACCAACTGTCGCATGGCTGCATCGATAATAGGAATACCCGTTTGCCCGCTACACCAACGCTGAAAATCTTTTTCATCATAACGCCATGGTAAATTTTCTGTTTTGATTTTAAAGGCTTGATGTCGACTGACATGCGGGAAAAAATCGAGAATATGAATATAAAAATCACGCCAGATAATTTCATTTATCCAGCACTGTATTCCCTCTTCTGCCAACGGATTAGCACCTTGTAAGCTGTCATAGGCAACCTTTAAGCACTGCCGGGGGGATAGCACACCAATCGCCAAATATGGCGATAAGGAACTGGTTCCTTCCAGAGCGGGCAAGTCACGGTGTTGTCGATAATCCCCCATTGCTTGCGTTGCAAAGGCCTGTAGTTTTTTATGGGCGGCTTCCTCACCGGCTTGCCAGGCGATAGCGGGGTGAGGGCCTAGATTAAATAATTGTTTATCAATTTTATCCGGCTTAATAGCCGGCATCACCTGAGGTTTAATGTTAGCAGCAACGCCCGGCGGCCAATGAGTAAGCTTGCGCCATTGTTTGCTAAAAGGGGTAAACACTTTATAGGGAGTGCTATCAGATTTAGTGACAGCACCCGGTGCCATAACAGTCTGGTCATGAAAAAAGTGACAGCCAATGCCGCTATCTGATAATAGTCGCTCGCATTGATAGTCACGCTGTTTTTCATTCACACCATACTCATGGTTAGCAAATAGCTGCGTTACTTCACAGGACTGACATAGGGACAATAGTGTCTTGGGCAATAGATCAAAAGTTGCCACAGTTATAATTTTTAATGGTATGCACTTATCCAGCAAACTTTGCTGTAAGCAGATAAGGTTTTCATAAATAAAGCGCGCCTTAATGGGTGACATGTCATGTTCGCGCCATTGTTCTGGTGTTATAACAAAGCAGGCGACCACCGGATTGCTAAAAGCAGCCGCTGCCTGTAATGCGGTATTATCTTCAACTCGTAAGTCTGACCGAAACCAAATAAGAGTGCGGGAGTTGGTATTTGATGTTGGCATAGAAGTAATATCAGTCATCCAGTGTTAGGGGAACGCGATCAGGTTTAGCATAACTCAGGCGCTTAACTTTTTTCGCACTGTAGTAAGTGTCGAGCCCCCCTGAGGCAATAGTATTTGCCAGGCTGATATCCATAACGCCTTCAGCATTGATCACCTCTTCGGGAAGCTCAACGCTCACCACCTCGCCAATCACCATCAGTGTGTCATTCAGCATGCGGTGGTGTTCAACATAGCGCAAGCCGATTTTAATCAGGCTTTCACTAACAAAGGGGGCAGTAACACCTGCTTGCCATTGGGGCTTAAAACCGCAGGCATCAAATTCAGACTGCTCTTCGGGGTAGCGGGCAGATGTCTGGTGAGCTTGATCAATCATGGCTGTGTGCACATGATTCAGGGTATAGCTTCCGGTCTCCAGAATATTGCTTAAACTATGACGCTCAACACTATCTGGACGATTAATAAACCCCATTAAGGGTGGATCGGCACCCAGATGAAACGCCGAGCTGATAATTGCAAGATTGGTTTGCCCCGTTGCATTCACTGTACCTAACAAGTTGCTACTCTTATAGCCGGATAAGCCATTAATAAAATGGCCCCGGTAAGTCTTACTCATCAGGTCGATGTCTTTACGCAAAAATATCAATTGTCTGACCTCTTTTAGGTATATACAGCCTTTTAGGTCATCTGGATTACCCTTATCTCGGGTTCCTCAAAAACCTGTATTTTTTAAGGGGGCGCAAGCTACATCAGCTTGCCTGAAAAGTTTGCTCATGGTTTCCTGCCCTGACGCGAACCGGCGCCTCTTCTGACCACCACTCTTCCATTCCTTCTTTATCTTCAATAAGACCGTAGCCGAACAGATCATCCATATAGACAATATACTTACTCAAAAACGGCATTTGCGACCCGGCAATACGCGCCGCATCATGTAGCAAAGTGGTGTCTTGCTTACTCCAGGGGCAAACCGACATACAGGTAGAGCAATAGTTATTCATCGCAGTCTGGTAATCAAAGCACACTTGGTTGTTTTCAAAATAGGCTTTTTTGCCGGCGACTTGCCATTGGTTCACCGGCTCCCAGTAGGGGTCATCTTCATTCTTCATTCAATAGTTTCCAGGTAGAGTAAAAAGCATGGGAAAGTTTACTGGAAGAGGGGGGCACTAGTTGTGTTATTTGGCAATCTGGTTGTAATATATGGCAGCTTTATCTGTGCCCGGTTCGCATTTCGCGCTATGCAGGCAACTTATTTAAAGAAAAAGGGGGAATACATTTGGATGATCTTGTTCCCAGCGCTTTGCTGGAGAGTCCCTTAGAGCTGATCAGGCAAGCGGGTCAGGATCCTGCAATCTACGCAGAAAAAGCTGGTCTGCCAGTGGAGGCATTACATACCCCCCATCTGCTCATTAAGTCAAGTGCCGTTAACCGCTTGCTTGAAGTAGCCGCGGAAGAACTTGAGGAACGTTTCTTTGGGCTGAAAGCAAGCAGAACCCTGGGCCTGGATGTCACGGGAAACCTGTGGCTTTTGGCCCGTACTGCGCGCACCGTTGGCGAAGAGTTGGAACTGTTAGCCGAGAACATGGCGCTCCATACGGGTTTGGTGAGCATCAGTATTTCTTCCGAAAACTTAGCCGGAAAGCTGATCACCGTGGATTTCTACGCATCGGCTACCATCAAATCTATGGCTGCCAGGCAACAAATTCGCCAGGTTCAGATGGTTGAAATGTTTTTTGGCACAATCGTAAGTGAATTGCGCCGATCGCTCGGTAAGGGCTGGCAGCCTGACTACGTCCAGTTTATGCACGCCGCGCCCGATGATATGGAGCCATTAAGAGACGTTTTTGGTGACCGCCTTTTTTTCAATCAGGACGTGAATGCTGTTCACATCACCAATGAAGATTTTGACAAACCTAACTTCCGTGCCCCGGCACGTGCAATATCTGAGGATGGCCTTGCGTTGGTGAAGCGCGAGAGCGAATTGCGTACGGTATACAATAGGACATTTGTAGAGCGTGTGCGTCGCATCATCCGAGCATTGTCAGATCAAGAGGGCTGCACAGCCGAAGTCGTCGCTCACGAACTGGGGTTGCCCGCTCGCACTTTGCGCTATCGACTTAAGCAAAAAAACACCAGCTACCAAAGCATCTATAATGAATCGCGGCTGGAGCTGGCCAGACATTACTTACTCCATTCCGAGCTTACAATAAGCGCCATTGCCGAGCGTCTTCACTTTACGGATACTGCGGCGTTTTCAAATTTTTTCAAACGTCAGGCTGGTATGACACCGAGAATGTTTAGAAGCAGGACACCAGCTTTGCGATAGGTTAATTGGGTTCGAATCCCTGAGGTAGAAAAAAGAAAGCCCCCACTCGTTGCCAAGTGGAGGCTTACTTAAAAATAATGGTGCCCGGTCGCGGAATCGAACCACGGACACGGGGATTTTCAATCCCCTGCTCTACCAACTGAGCTAACCGGGCAAACTCTTTTTGCTATCTCTGCGGATTGGCCACTATTTGAACAGTGCGCCAAATCACAAGAGGCGCGTATTAAACAGGGAAGCAGTCCCTGAGTCAAGGGCGACTATTCCCCTTATTTATCATCGGCTTCCGGTACATAACCAGTAGCTTTGGCATAGTCGCCACCCGCCATAAACTTATCCATCTGCTGCTGCAGAAATTGACGGTCCTGGGGGTCAATCATATTGAGCTGGCGTTCATTGATCAGCATGGTTTGGTGAGCTAGCCATTCTTCCCAGGCCTGTTTAGAGATCGTGTCAAAGATCTCCTGCCCCTTGGCGCCGGGGTAGGGTGGGGTATTCAGGCCCTCGAGGTCCTGTTGGTATTTCTTGCAAAAAACAGTGCGTGACATGGTTATTCCACTTGTTAAATAAGTCTGGCCATCAGCTTTTTGATGGGGGCCGCAAGGCCAATGGTGGCCGGTTGATGCAGGTTATACCAGAGCTGTTGATCAGCTTCCATGACTATCGATGGTGCTGTCTTCAGGGTAATGACAACGGGGCTGATCTCCAGATGGTAGTGGCTGAAGGTATGGCGGTAGTTATCCCAGCGATCTATGGTTAGAGGTGCCTGTCCCAATGTGTCCTCACAGTATTGGCTGGCATTCTCCTCTGTGGCGATTTGAGGAAAAACCCATAAGCCGCCCCAAATGCCGGTAGGCGGTCTTTTTTCCAGCAGTAGCTCGTCATCGGCATTTTTAATAATAAGCATTTGCGTAGTTTTGACCGGCAGCTTTTTCCTGGGTTTTTTGCCGGGAAGCTCTAATTGGGTACCCAGTTTATGGGCGGAGCAGTCTTTATTCAGTGGGCATAGCGGGCAGGCAGGCTTGGAGCGGGTACACAAGGTTGCTCCTAAATCCATCATCGCCTGACTGTAGTCGGCTACTCTTTGTGTGGGTGCGTGGGCTTCAGCTACTTGCCATAGGTTTTTTAATACGGCGGTTTGCCCGGGCCAGCCTTCAATCGCATGGAAGCGGGCCAATACCCGTTTAACATTGCCGTCCAGAATAGCGGCGGGCAGCTGGAAGGCAATCGATACAATAGCACCAGCGGTAGAGCGGCCAATACCGGGTAGATCACTCAGCTGTTCAACGGTATTGGGAAATTCCCCCTGATATTCGTCACACACTAATCGGGCGGTTTTATGGAGATTGCGGGCACGGGAATAATAGCCAAGCCCGGTCCATAGGTGTAGCACCTGATCTTCGCTGGCTGCAGCGAGGGCTGTAACGGTGGGCAACTCTTCCATAAAGCGCAGAAAATAAGGGATAACCGTGCTGACCTGAGTCTGTTGCAGCATAATCTCTGACACCCAGACCCGGTAGGGGTTGATATCCTGTTGCCAGGGCAGGTCTTTGCGGCCGGAATGGTCGAACCACTGCAATACCCGCTTGCTGATATTGATGGAATCTCTGGCTTTAGTCATTAATGGAGTCTGTTAGGTCGATAGTCGCGGTGAATAGCGTTACTTATGGGTTTTATTACCGATTTTTTACCCAATGAGCATAACAATAGATGTAATGCTGGTGCGCTTTTTTTATAATACCCAATTGGTCGCAGAAAAGCTGCGGCTTGCCCTATGTTTATACTTATGTTCATGCCTGGGTTTATACTTGGGTTTATAAGAGACCTTTTGGAGAATCTTTCATGGCGGATCGTAAAGCCACCATCAGTCGTAATACCCTGGAAACCCAGATCACCGTATCGATCAATCTGGACGGTACCGGCGAAGCCAAATTTGATACCGGCGTTCCCTTTCTCGATCATATGATGGACCAGATTGCCCGCCACGGTTTGATTGACCTGGACATCCAGGCCAAAGGTGACTTGCATATTGATGCCCACCACACCGTGGAAGATATCGGCATCACTTTGGGCCAGGCCTTTAATGAGGCTGTAGGTGATAAAAAAGGTATCGTCCGTTATGGCCACTCCTATGTGCCATTAGATGAAGCGCTATCTCGCGTTGTGATTGATTTTTCTGGTCGCCCGGGCCTTGAGTGGCATGTGCCTTTTACTCGCGGTTCTGTCGGTGGTTTTGATGTGGACCTGTTTATCGAGTTTTTCCAGGGCTTTATCAACCACGCCAAAGTGACCTTGCACGTTGATAACCTGCGTGGCAAAAATACTCACCACCAGGCGGAAACAGTGTTCAAAGCTTTTGGCCGCGCCCTGCGTATGGCCCTGACCGCTGATAAGCGTATGGAAGGTGTTATGCCATCCACTAAAGGCACGCTGTAACCATCACCGTTTATTGTCTTAAAAGTCAGGATTAGCGTTATGGCTAAAAGTACCGTTGCTGTAATCGATTACGGCATGGGTAATTTGCATTCTGTTGCCAGTGCGTTGCAGCACGTTGGCGATAATGTGAATGTTATTGTTACCGGTGATGCCGAAAAAATTATCGCTGCCGATCGGGTGATCTTTCCCGGTGTTGGCGCTATTCGCGATTGCATGGCAGAAATTCTTCGTTTAGGTGTTGATCAGGTGGTGGCAGAAGTGGCTGCCACCAAACCTATGCTGGCTATTTGTGTGGGCATGCAAGCATTGATGAATAGCAGCGAAGAAAATAACGGTGTTAATTGCCTGGGTTTGTTTCCCGGTGAAGTTAAGTTTTTCGGTGACCCTTTAATTGGGCCCGACAACGAAAAATTAAAAGTGCCCCATATGGGTTGGAATCAATTACACCAAACGATTGATCATCCTTTGTGGTCGGGTATCGAACAAGATAGCCGCTTTTATTTTGTGCACAGTTATTACGTTCATACTACTGACCCAGCTCTGGTGGCGGCAACCACTGATTACGGCGTTAATATTCATGCTGCCCTTTACCGCGATAATGTATTCGCGGCGCAATGCCACCCGGAAAAAAGCAGCACAGCAGGCTTGCAACTGCTGGACAATTTTTTGCGCTGGGATGGCCAAAGCTAATTTATTTTTTAAGACGGTTTTTAAAACATGTTAATTATTCCTGCAATTGATTTAAAAGATGGTGCCTGCGTTCGTTTGCGTCAGGGCTTGATGGATGACTCTACCGTTTATGGCGACGACCCGGTGCAGATGGCAAGCCGCTGGGTAGATGCCGGTTGTCGCCGCTTACATTTGGTAGATTTAAATGGCGCCTTTGATGGCAAGCCTATTAACGGCGAAGCCGTTACCTCTATCGCTAAAGCCTATCCAGACCTGCCGATTCAAATTGGCGGTGGCATTCGTAACCTCGATACTATCGAGCACTATATTAATGCTGGCGTAAATTATTTAATTATTGGTACCAAGGCGGTTAAAGAGCCTGAGTTTGTTACGGAGGCTTGCAAAGCTTTTCCCGGCCATATTATTGTGGGCCTTGATGCCAAAGATGGTTTGGTGGCTACTGACGGCTGGGCAGAGGTTTCTGATATTAAAGCTACCGAGTTAGCCAAACGTTTTGAGCAGGATGGCGTTGAATCGATTGTTTATACCGATATTAGTCGCGATGGTATGATGCAGGGCGTTAACGTTGAGCAAACAGTAGCGATGGCTCAAGCTTCCAGCATTCAAGTTATTGCTTCCGGTGGTGTGACTAATATGGATGATATTAAAGCCCTGCAAGCTGTCGCTGGCGAAGGTATTTTGGGAGCCATTACAGGGCGCGCTATTTACGAAGGCACGCTGGATGTTGCCGTGGCACAAACATTCTGCGATCAAGCGTAACAGAATCGTCGCCCCCGCGAAGGCGGGGGCCCAGTGCTACGGCATAGCCGTAGCTGGATTACTGCCTTCGCGGTAATGACGTTCTTAAACCAATGTGGATAAATTATGGCTTTAGCAAAAAGAATTATTCCTTGTCTTGATGTTGAAAATGGTCGCGTAGTCAAAGGCGTTAACTTTGTTGATATTCGTGATGCGGGTGACCCGGTAGAAATTGCCAAGCGTTATAACGAGCAGGGCGCCGATGAAATTACTTTCCTCGATATTACCGCCACCCATGAAGGCCGCGATACCACCGTACATACCGTAGAAAAAATTGCTGCGGAAGTTTTTATTCCCTTAACCGTGGGTGGCGGTATTCGAACAGTTGATGATATTCGCACCATGCTAAATGCCGGTGCTGATAAGGTAGCAATAAATTCCGCCGCTATTCACAATCCTGATTTTGTTAAAGAGGCTGCCGAGCGTTTTGGTTCGCAGTGTATTGTAGTAGCGATTGATGCAAAGCAAGTCAGTACTGAGGGGGAGCCTTTACGTTGGGAAATTTTTACCCATGGTGGCCGCAAGCCAACGGGTATTAATGCGGTAGAGTGGGCGGTAAAAATGGTGGCCAACGGCGCCGGAGAAATTTTGCTGACCAGCATGGATGGCGATGGCACCAAAAAGGGTTATGATCTGCCATTAAATAAAGCGATTAGCGATGCGGTATCGGTACCGGTTATTGCTTCAGGTGGCGTTGGTGAATTACAGCATTTGGTGGATGGTGTTAAGCAAGGTGGTGTTGATGCCGTATTAGCGGCCAGTATCTTTCACTTTGGCGAACACACCGTGCCGGAGGCAAAGCAGTTTATGGCGCAGCAGGGAATAGAAGTCAGGCTGTAGTTAGTGCAGCATAGAGTCTAGTTAAGGTTTTCGGCTCAGCCAGGGACATAAACTCAATAAAATCATTCAGCCCTTTGATGGCTTCTTTCTTATCACCAAAAGGACCGATAGGCGCCCCTTCCCGGGTTGAGAAAAACCACTCTCCTTGTGCGGCGAAAAAACGCTCAGAACGTACGGGAAGAGTGCTGCCCGTTTCGCCGGCTCTAAGGGTCATACTTCTCATCTGATAGGCCCTGTCGTGGATAGGCTCTGTCGTAAGTTTTTAACAGTTTAGCGTTATTTCCCTATATTGAAAGGTTTTTCAATGCTTAGTTTTGTGCTCTGGCGGTGAAGTTCAAATTGACTAACCGATCGGCTGCCAGAGGCTTTGATTAACACCACGCCCTTTTCTTTGAGTAACGGCAGTTGTTGTTCTAAAAACTCCAGTGTTTCAGGGTAGGGATGGCCAATAGCGACAGCCTCCCCCTGTTGTTTGGATAAGCGGAGCAGTTGATCAAACTGCCTGGCAATAGCGGCTATGGTGGGTTCGTTGTCCAGAAATACATCGCGTCTCAGGGTGGGTAGCTGTAGCTCTCGAGCGGTGCTTTCAGCCACGGTAAGCGGGCTGGTGCGGCTATCGACAAAATAGAGGTTTTGTTGTTTTAGCTCCTGCATCAGCCATGCCATGGGTTGCTTAAGCTGGGTGAGCAGGCTGCCCATATGATTGTTAACGCCTTTGGCATGGGGGATGGAATAGATATTATCCACCAGGGTTTGCCGAAATTGCTGTTGATTCATTCTTGGGGTTAGTGTGCCTGGTCCGGTCGGGTAGTCGTGCAGATTGCTCATGGGCGCATGGAGCAGAACTTCTTTTTGCCGCCGGTTGGCTTCATTCGCCAACGTTTTGCTATAGGGGCTATGTGGCAGGAAGGCATAGTTAACAGCGCCGGGTAGAGCAATGGCCCGTTGTCCCAGTTCAAGGCTATTACCCATATCATCAATAATTAGAACAATTCGGGATTCTGCTATGTCTGCCAAACAGCTGCTGGCCAGGCCAAGGCAAAGAAATAGAGCGAGTATCTTCATGAATTAACTATATAGCTTTGATTACAGGGCTTTGATTACAGAGCTTTAGGAACTTCCTGGTGTTCTGGTTTGTTGGCTACTTGAGTGGCTTTTTCGTTAAGGCCCAGAATGTTTAAGCCCTTCAGCAAATTCAAGGCTTCATACAATTGGTTATCACTATTAAACAGGCCGTCTTTAGCCTTGTCCTGGCGCTTTTCACGATCACTTTCATCGCCATTGGTGCTGCTTAGATGTCCCTGCAAGTCCGCTTCGGTAATACGCTCGCGGGTTTTGATGGTTTCAATTTTAGCCCGCTCTACTACGATATCTGGAACAATGCCCTGAGCCTGGATGGAGCGTCCGTTGGGGGTAAAATAACGGGCAGTGGTTAATTTGATCGCATGCTTTTCAGATAAGGGCACGACGGTTTGTACCGAGCCTTTGCCAAAACTATCGGTTCCCATAATAACCGCGCGGTGATGATCTTGCAGCGCACCGGCCACAATTTCCGAGGCTGAAGCTGAGCCGCCATTAATCAATACCACCACGGGAGCTCCATCGGTCAAGTCATTGGGAGTGGCGGAATATTCCGAGTGAGAATCATTCAGCCGCCCTTCGGTGTAAACAATCAGGCCTTCTTCCAGTAGGGTATCTGCCACCTCAACGGAGGACTGCAAAATACCACCGGGGTTATTGCGCAGGTCAACCACCAGCCCTTTCATTGGGGTATCTTTCGTCTTTAGCTTCTCAATGGCTTTGCGAAATTCACTGCCGGTTTTACTTTGGAACTGGGCAATACGCACATAGCCAAAGCCCTCTTCCAGGGTTTTGCTGCGTACGCTAACCACTTTGATAATGTCCCGGGTGACAGTGACATCAAAGGGTTGGCGAATACCTTCACGAACGATGGTCAGTTCAATATCGCTGCCTTTTTTGCCGCGCATGAGCTTAACGGCTTCATTCAGGGACATACCTTTAACCGGCTTGTTGTCCAGCTGGATAATCAGGTCACCACTTTCAATACCGGCTTTTTCGGCAGGGGTATCATCAATAGGGGAGATCACTTTGACATAGCCATTTTCCAGACCGACTTCCAGACCTAAGCCACCAAACTCACCGGAGGTGCTGACTTGCAGGTCATCAAAGGATTTTGCGTCTAAATAGCTGGAGTGGGGGTCAAGGCCGGATAGCATACCGCGAATGGCATTTTCCAGCAGGGTTTTATCGTCAATCTCTTCAACATAACTAAGGCGGATATGATTAAACACATCGGCAAAGGAGCGAAGCTCATCCAGCGGGAGTTTACCCTCATTAATGCTGGCGGCTTGTTGGGATGCGGGTACTTCCTCGGTGTCATCGGCCTGTTGGGCTTGTGCATTAGAGACAAGGGACATGACCAGTACCAGACTGAATAGCAGACCGGTTCTCGTTTGCGTTGTAAAAGCTGACTTCATAGTGATGCTCATTAAATAGCGCTACTTATTCTTTTGTCTCGGTTTGATTGTACCTTGCTTTTAAGGGGGGGTGTTAGGTAATACAACCGCCTGGCGTGCTCCATTATGCCCGTTTACACCATCGGCGTGGGTCTGTTGGCTTGCCATTGTGACGGATCTCAAAGTATAGCCCGGCCCGCTGCTGGCCACCGCTATTGCCCACCGTGGCAATCATATCGCCGGGGTTTACCCAGTCGCCGGTCTCTTTTAGCAAGCTTTGATTATGTGCATACAGGCTCATATAACCATCGCCGTGGTCAATAATAACCAGCAAACCTGAGCCCCGCAGCCAGTCGGCGAAGACCACTCGGCCAGAATGAATGGCCTCCACTTTGCTGCCTTCAGTGGCGGGAATAGCCAAACCCTGCCAGCGCAGGGAGGTGCCATTACGTTTATAGCCAAAGCGATTGCTAGGTTTGCCCGCCACCGGCCAGGGCAGCTTGCCTTTTAATTTGCCAAAAGGGCTGTAGTCGCTGGGGATACTGATATTGGCGAGGGTTTGCTCGACGGCGGCTAAAATGCGTTCTAGTTCGCTGCGGTCTTTAGCCGCCTTCTTTAAACGCTGGTCGTTATTTTTAATCGCTGAATTGATTTTGGCGAGATTGTTTTGCCGGGATTGTTTGCTGGCAAGCAGGCTTTGGTGGGCTCTGCCAAGTTTTGCTTTTGCGCTGGTTAGGGTTTGAGTCTTTTCAACAATGCGTGGCTCGATAGAGTTGAGCTCGCTAATAATATTGATGTAATTTTCAATCTGCTCGCTGCGGGCTTGATTGAAATAATCGTAGTAGGTAAGAGCTCGACTGATTTTATCCGGCTGTTCTTGATTGAGCAGCACTTTAATTTTTTTCTCTTGGCCAACCTGATAGGCCGCCAGTACTTGTTGCTCAATAAATTTTTGCTGGTCCCGTTTCGCTGTATTAAGGTCTTTGCGTCTGATCTGCAGGGATTGTAATTCAGCTTGCTCCTGGTTTAGCTGTTGTTGAATACCGCGAATTTGCTTTTGTACGGCGCCAATATCTACTTCAGATTTTTGTAGTGAGTTCTGCAGCTCGGAACGCTGGCCCTTAAATTCAGAGAGCAGCTTGCGCAGGGATGACATCTCTTTATTGAGCTGCTGGATTTGCTGGCGGGTTTTCGTGTCGTCGTCGGCGGTGATGCTTTGCAGGGGGAGTAACAGGGTTAGGGCAGCAGCGAGAAAAAAGCGCAGTAGTGCCGGCTTTTTTCTAAAGGTAAAACGCTCGCCCATTTAAGGTGTGCCTCATAATCTGTTGTCATTTTCGTTGAAGCCTGTCCTCGAGTGCTTTTAGTCGGGGGCGGGAATGACGGTTTGGTGCAAGTGTAGACTAATTCACCGAAACCAGTGAATTCCCCGTCATTTCTACAGGCTGCTCTATATTCATTAACGCCAACAGGGTTGGTGCAACATCGGCTAGCTTGCCTCCTTCCTGCTGCATGCTAACGGATTTATTGCCCACATAAATAAAGGGCACCAGTTCAGTGGTGTGCTGGGTATGGGCCTGGCCGGAAACATAGTCGAGCATTTGCTCGCAGTTGCCATGGTCAGCGGTGATCAGGCAATCACCATCGACACTGAGTACCGCTTCACTAACTCTGCGCACACTTTCATCAATCGCTTCAGCGGCTTTTAATGCAGCCTGGTAACTGCCGGTGTGGCCAACCATATCGCCATTGGCGTAGTTGCAGATAATGGTGTCGTACTCGCCGCTGGTAATGGCGGCTACCAGTTTATCGGTTACTTCCGGCGCGCTCATTTCCGGTTGCAGGTCGTAGGTAGCTACATCGGGTGAGGGAATCAGAATTCTATCTTCGCCTTTATATAACTCTTCTCTGCCGCCACTAAAGAAAAAAGTAACATGGGCGTATTTTTCTGTTTCTGCAATACGCAGCTGTTTTTTATTATTGGCTTCCATGAGTTCGCCAAAGCTATTAGTCACTTTTTCAGGGGGGAAGGCACTGGGTGCTTTGATATCGGCGGCGTATTCTGTAGTCGTTACAAAACTTGCCAGCTTGGGTGTTTTGCTGCGAGTAAATCCGTCGAACGCTGGTTCAACAAAAGCACGGGTTATTTCTCGGGCTCGGTCAGCGCGGAAGTTCATAAAGATAACGGCGTCGCCATCATTAATGATGGCGCTTGGCTGGTCTTCTGTTTGAATAATAGTGGCGCTAACAAACTCGTCGTTTTCGTCACGTTGGTAAGCGGCATTGAGCCCGTCAATGGCATTATCAAAGCGGTAGTCAGCCTTGGCCTCGGTTAGCAGATCATAAGCTAGCTGAACTCGCTCCCAGCGGTTATCCCTGTCCATGGCGTAATAGCGGCCGACTAAAGAAGCGACGCGGCCACAGCCGTGCTCGGCAAATTTGTCGTTCATTTTTTGCAGGGAAGCTTCAGCGCTGCGAGGTGGGGTATCGCGGCCATCCAGAAATGCGTGTAGGTAAACCTGCCTGGCACCACGCTGGGCAGCCATATCGATCATCGCCAGAATATGGTTCTCATGGCTGTGAACCCCGCCGGGGGATACCAGGCCAAACAGATGTATCGCCTTATCCGCGCTGACGGCTTTATCAATAGCTTCTATATAGGTACTGTTTTCAAAAAAGTCACCATCGGCGATGGCTTTATCGATACGGCTGATATTCTGGTAAACAATACGCCCGGCCCCAAGGCTCATATGGCCCACTTCAGAGTTGCCCATCTGGCCCTCCGGCAGACCTACGTTTAGGCCTGAACTGGAAATCAGGGTTTTTGGCTGCTGCTGCCACAGTTTGTCCCAGGTGGGGGTGTTGGCATTATGGATAGCGTTGTCTTCCGGTGCTTCCCGGTGGCCCCAGCCATCAAGAATCAATAAAACAACGGTTTTTTTGCCAGTACTGTTTGCCATAGCTCGGTCTGTCTTCTCGTTCGAATGTTTTTGCGGGCCTAATTCTACCGATTCCGGCTGCAGTTCGCCATGGCATTGGCGTTTACTGGAGATATTCACAGTGTCAACAGGCCTTGTCGGTGTGTATACTTGCGCCCTTAATTTGTAACTGCGGTGCCAGTGGCGCTGTTTAAAGGTGTGAGGTAAGTCAGGGCAATGGCTCTATTTTTAGAATTTTTGGCTGAGCAGTGGATCGTTGCATCAGCATTAATGGTGTGTGTTGGTCTATTAATTCGCCATGAGTCAGCCAAGGGTGGCCCAACCCTCAGCCCACAACAGCTAATCACAGAAGTTAACCAAAAGCAGGCATTGGTGGTTGATTTAAGAGATAGCAAAGAGTTCGACCAGGGCCATATTGTCGATGCGATCAATATACCTCATGCCAAATTGGCGACACGGAAAGTCGAACTGGAGTCCTCTAAAGACAAACCCATTATCCTGGTGTGTAAAATGGGCCAGCATTCAGGTGCTGCTGGTAAAACCCTGGCTGCCGATGGCTTTAACCAGGTGTCGCGCCTTAGTGGCGGTATGATGGAGTGGCAAAATATGCAGCTGCCACTTGTAACCAAGTAATTCAGCCTCATTATAAGAGGCTGGCTAGCAACAGAGATTGTGAGTCGTATGTCAGATATTTATCTTTATACCACCCGTTTTTGTCCGTTCTGTGTACAGGCAAAGCAATTACTAGATTCTAAAAGTCTGGCCTATAGTGAGATTTCAGTGGATGGTGACCCTGAGCTGCGTTTGGAAATGATGAACCTCAGTGGTCGCCGCACCGTGCCGCAAATCTGGGTCGGCGAAACCCATGTTGGCGGTTGTGATGATTTATGGGCGCTGGAGCGTTCGGGCAAATTAGATAGTCTGGTAGAGGCCGAAGGCCTGAATCGAGCGGGTTTAAAGTAGTAATAACGAATACCTGAAACCACAACATTGATTAGATTAGGATTATAGAGGAAAGATCATGGCCGAGAGTGAAGCAGCTCCAAAGCAGCAGTTTGGCATCCAGAAAATTTACGTTAAAGATGTATCCTTTGAAGCTCCTTTGGGTGCGACGGTGTTTGCCAAGCAGTGGCAGCCAAAAGTTAATGTTGATATGAACACCAAAAACAGCAAGGTGAATGACGAAAACTTTGAAGTGGTTTTGACTATCACGGTAACAGCGACTTTAGATGAACAGACCGCTCTATTGATTGAAGTGCAGCAAGCGGGGCTGTTTTTGGCCAAGGGTATAGAGGGCGAGTCTTTGCGTCAGGCCCTGGGAATTATGGCGCCTAATTTGCTATTCCCCTATATTCGTGAAGCTATTGATAGCCTGGCTATTAAAGGCGGCTTCCCTGCTATTAGCTTACAGCCCATTAACTTTGAAGCACTGTATCGTCAGGCGGCTCAGCAGGCTACTCAGCAATCGGTCAATGAGATGTCTTCAGAATCTCACTAAGCTGCCAAGCTCAACTTGTTTGAAAACCGCAACAGCCAGGCTGTTGCGGTTTTTTATTGCCCACCCTTAAAGCCCAACTGCCGCCAGGCTTCGTAGACAAATATAGCCACACTGTTAGAAAGGTTTAAGCTGCGGCTTTGGGCCTGCATCGGCAGGCGCAGCAACTGTTCTTTTGCCATCTGATTTAAAACCTCGTCGGGGAGCCCGCGAGTTTCCGGCCCAAACACCAGGGCATCTCCCTCTTCAAACCGCGCTTCAGTGTGGTTATTTATGCCTTTGGTCGTGCATGCATACAATTGTTTTGGCTGAATTTTTTCTAGAAATTCTGCCAATGAGGCGTGAGTTTCCAATGCTGCCCACTCAGAGTAATCCAGTCCTGCTCGGCGCAGTTTTTTATCGTCCATATCGAAGCCCAATGGCTCAATCAGGTGCAGCTTAAAGCCCGTGTTAGCACAGAGCCGAATAACGTTACCTGTGTTGGGTGGTATTTCAGGTTGGTAGAGGACTATATGAAGCATGGTCTTAAAGTTTCCTATCAGTTTGAAGGTTATTTTAATCCGAAAAATAAAACTGTGCTTTATTTAAAAGCGTCTATAATTTGAAAACAAAAGCATGGACTTACAAAACCAAGGCAAAGTAGTTTCTTAAGTGCTGCATTTTTGTTCGATGGGTTGTGGGACGATAACGCTATTCTAACGTTAAACCCCTGATCACTCGTAATTAATAACTCAACGAAATTGGACTTCTTGGGAGTGACAAAAACGCCAATGGCGATATCGATTCCTTGGTATAGTAGATGGCTGAATAAAAGCCATACCGGTGCAGGCCGGGTAGGTTTGGCAGTGGGCCCGGATGGTCTGGCTATTGTCATGGTTAATGCCCTCGGTGCTGTTCAGTACTGCCAATTCCACGACCCAGAAGGTGATAGCTCCCAGCTACTGGCCAATATAGTGGCTGAGAAAGGCTGGGAGAAGATGCCTTGCTCCCTCGTCTTGCATCCCGTTTATTACCAGTTGCTGCTAACCGAAAAGCCTCCGGTGGAAAGCGATGAAATGTCATCGGCGGTGCGCTGGAAGGTTAAAGAATTTATTGATTTCCCTGTGGAAGAGGCCGCCATTGCCCACTTTGAGCTGCCAGAAGATGCCTACCGCGGTCGCCAAAAAATGCTGTATGCCGCAGCGCTGAGAAAATCCACCCTACAGAGTTTAATTACCCCCATTGAGGCCAGTGGCCTGCAAGTCGATTGTGTCGAGATTGCCGAATTGGCTATGCACAATATTGTTTCGCGCCTGCCGCAAAAGAGCGGTGGTATTGCCGTGGTGCAATTGCATGAAGGCGAGGGCTTTATCAATCTGGTTGAAGATGGCGCTGTGTACTTAACGCGCCGTTTGGATATTGGCTTAGATACATTTAATGCCAGTGTCGACAATACGCGCTTTTTCGATTCTTTATTTTTGGAGATTCAGCGCTCACTGGATTATTACGAAAGCCAACTCGGAAAAGGGATTATCACGCGTTTATTTTATTCTCCCGGCTTGGCCAATACCGTTGCCATAGGTGATTTTTTATCCACCCAGCTTGGCTTAAATGTTGCCCCGCTGGAATTGCCCATGCTTGAAATGACTGAAGATGTTGGTGCAGATGGCGAGCACATTATTCGTTCAGCCAGTGCGCTAGGTGCAGCGCTCGGTCCCTATCATCCGCCGCAGGAGACTATTCGTGCAGCATCTTAATCTTTATAGCGAACTTGATCGTGTGGTCGAACCTCCCTTTTCCGGGCGGCAACAACTGTGGATTGTCTGTGTTGTTTTTGTGGTAATGATGCTGGCCTATGGCGTGTTACTTATCGGCAGCCAATTAATGGAAAGTGAACTTGCCGAGCTGGCAGCACGACAGCAAACGATGACAGAACAGCTGGATACCTTAAAAGCGAAAAAATCCAAACTCGAACGGGAAAATAATCTCGATGGTGAAATCGCTTCATTACAAAATGATATTCAGTTTCGCCGTCAGTTGTTAGCCAGTATTGACCCCCCCAATAGCGAGCAAGTTGAAGCGGGCTTTGCCAGTCACCTTGAAGGCTTGGCGCGGCAGAATATCAACGGTATGTGGTTAACCGAAATTCAGTTGCAGCAGGGTGGTCAGCAACTGGCTTTAATGGGTCGTACCCGGGCGCCGGAATTTGTGCCGCGCTATTTACAAAATTTAGCTACTGAAACCATTTTCTCCGGCCGCCAGTTTCGGGTATTTAAAATGAATATACCCGAAGGTGAAAATAATCTTCTGGATTTTGAATTGCGTGCCACCGAATCCAGTGATGCACAGCGTCAAAACTAATGGGCAACTCAGCCAATGAATGAACATATAGTTGCCATGCAACAAAAAATTGATGCATTAAATCAACGTGAGCGAGTGTTAGTGCTACTTACCGCTATCGTTTTTTTGCTGATGATTCTTCAGGTTGCACTGCTTGACCCCCTGTTAAGCAAAAGAGAGCAATTAAATAGCAGTATTAAAAGTATTAATGCTGAAATGCAGCAGAAAAATAATGAAAAAATGATTTTGGAAGCGCAGCTAACAGCCGGGATTAACCGCGATAAAATTAAACGCCGCAATCAATTAAAATCCCAGCGTGACCAGCTTAACCAAAAGATTGAACAGTCCCTGGTGGCAATGATACCGCCCCGGCTAATGCCAGAAGTTTTGGAGAGAGTCCTGGCGGAAACCAAAGGTCTGAAACTATTAAGTATTGAAAATAAACCGGTTGTAGCCATGGTGCGACAAAAGCCTGCAATGGAAGCCGCCGGCGGTAACACTGCGGCTGGCAACCAGGCACTCTATAACCACGGCTTTGTGTTGCGTTTAAAAGGCAACTATATGGAAGCCATTACCTACTTTGAAAAATTATCCCAATTGCCCTGGCGCTTTCAGTGGGATGATTTACGTTACCGGGTCGAACAATATCCCAATGCCATTATTACTTTAGAAGTGCATACCGTCAGTATGGCCGAGGAGTGGATTGGTGTTTAAAACATTTTTTAAATGGTATGGCGGCGCGTTACTGATAACGGCGCTGGCTATATCGCCCTTGGCCTGGTCTCTTGATGATCCTACTAAACCATCCAGTTATCGATCTGTAGGCAAACAGAGCGATGGCCTTAGGTTGGAAAGTATTTTATTTAGTAAAGCCCGCAAGGTAGCCATGATTAATGGCAAGGTGCTGGCAGAGGGAGATGTTATGGGTAGCAGAAAAATTATTCGTATCAGTAAAAACAGTGTATTGGTCAGCGACAACGGTAAAAAAATCACACTGAAACTGAGCCGTACAGCAATCAGGCAGGAAAAATAAATGCGTTATCAACAGCTAATCACTCTTGCCTTAGCGGTAATTTTTATCGCTTCCTGTGCCATAACACCGCGGGAGACCCGCGATAATTCCGGTATCGAAATGATACAGGAGGAATTGGCAGCGATTGAGGACAATCCCCAAAGCGAGGACATAGCACCACCGCCACAGGTTGATGAAGCCTTGCTGCCACCGCTAATGGGTGGTGGTAGTTTGGCGGCTAGTGAAGACTTATTTGATGTCTCTGTAGATGAAGCCAATGCCCGGGACTTCTTTATGGGCCTGGTAAAAGGCACGCCCTACAATATGGTTGTTCACCCCGATGTGCAGGGCACCATCAGTCTTGAGCTGCAAAATGTCAATATTGAAGAAGTGATGACTGTTGTTAACGAAGTCTATGGCTATTCCTATAAAAAGCGCGGCAACCTTTACCAAATACTCCCCGGAGGTATGCGCTCAGAAGTTTTTCATATTGACTACCTGAGTTTAAAGCGTACCGGTATTTCCGAAACACAGATCACCAATGGTGAAGTCAGTGATGCAGGTACCAGCAATAGCGGTGGTAGCAGCAATGATAGTAATAATGACCGCAACCGAAACAATGGCGGCAATAATGGCGGCGGCAATATTGGTGCACAAATAAAAACGGAAACCAAATCAGATTTCTGGGCTGAATTACAACAAACCCTAACAGTATTGATTGGTGACGGCGAGGGTAGACGAGTCATTGTTACTCCGCAGGCGGGTATTATTGTTATTCGCGCCATGCCCGATGAAATTGATACCGCGAAAGACTTTTTAACCCGTGCCGAAATAATTATGCGCCGCCAGGTAGTGCTGGAAGCTAAAATTCTGGAAGTACAGTTAAGCGATAGCTACCAGACCGGTATCGACTGGAACGCGGTTACCGATATTAACGGCAATGATTTTTCCTTTGGCGTGGGTGGCTCCCCCGTGATTAGCCCAAGTGGTATCGGAGGTGCATTTAGCGGAGCCTTTACCTCCGATGACTTTACCGGTGTGATTCAGTTATTAGAAACCCAGGGTAGTGTGCAAGTGCTTTCCAGCCCAAGAATTTCAACCGTCAATAACCAGAAGGCTGTCATTAAAGTAGGACAGGATGAATTCTTCGTTACCGAGATTTCCAATACCACCACCACTTCAACAGGCACAACCACCAATAATCCGGAAATTGAATTAACGCCTTTCTTCTCCGGTATTGCTTTAGATGTAACACCGCAAATTAGTGAAGACGATGAAATTATTTTGCATATTCACCCCTCAATCAGTGAAGTAGAAGACCAAACAAAAATTATTACCCTGGGTGATCAGGTGGTTGAACTGCCGCTGGCGTTAAGTACTATTCGCGAAACCGACAGTGTGGTTTATGCTCGCAGCGGCCAGGTGGTAGTACTAGGTGGTTTAATGCAAAACCGCTCACTGGATAATAATTCTGGCACACCAGTATTTGGCGATATGCCATTTGTAGGTCATCTGTTTAGCCAGCAGCGAAATACCACGGTTAAAAATGAGTTAGTTATTTTATTAAAACCGATGATCATGGGGCCAGATGGATTGCCTGAGGCGACCAGTCGTTCGCAGCAGCGTTTTGATCAATTCCGTCATGTACTGGATAACTCCTATAGTAATGAAGATGGCGATAAAGAAGGTACTGACAGTGAGTAACTGCCAGACCAAGCCTGAAGCGAGCTTTTTATAATGTATAAAGAGCATTTTGGCCTTAAAGACCAGCCCTTTGGGCTGACGCCTAATACGGCATTTTTTCTTAATGCCCAGGGTCACCGTGAAGCCTTTAATCTGCTGCAAGTGGCCCTGGCCAATGGTGAAGGCTTTATCAAAGTGGTGGGTGAAGTTGGCACCGGAAAAACGATGCTTTGCCGGAAATTGCTAAACACCCTGGATGATAATTATTACACCGCTTATATCCCCAACCCTTTTCTAAATCCTACAGCCCTTTATCGCGCTATTGCTGGAGAGCTGGGTATAAAATGTAAATCACGTGATGGGATTAATGAATATCAAAACGGAATTAATGAACGCTTGGTCGAGTTAGTCGCCGAAGGAAAGCAGGTTGTATTGGTTGTCGATGAAGCCCAGGCCATGCCACCAAAATCACTGGAAGCTTTACGGCTGATCTCCAATTTAGAAACAGAAACCACCAAGTTGATTCATATAGTGTTATTTGGCCAGCCAGAGTTAGATCGCCTATTGGCCCATGACAGTCTTAGGCAATTACTGCAGCGAGTTACGTTTTCTTATGACTTGCCACCTCTGGATATGGAAGGCACCAGTAACTATATACAGCACCGTGTTGCCACCGCAGGTTATAACGGCGCGCAATTATTTAATAACAGTGCTTTACAATATCTCTATAAAGCCAGCAAAGGCGTGCCGCGGTTGGTGAATATTCTTTGCCATAAAGCCCTGATGGCCGCCTATGGTAAAGGTAATCAACAAGTAACAAAGGCCCATGTAGCCTCCGCGATTAAGGATACTGAAGGTGTTGATATACCGGGCCAAATGACCGGTTGGTTATTTGCCGCCTCAGTTGCTGTAGGTTTAGGTGTGGTGTTAGGTGTGTTTTTTACCATGCCGGGTGGCTTTAGATGAGCTTGGTTAACGATATGCTGAACGATCTTGATGATCGTCGCAGTCAGAAGGCCCGTGAAGAAGTTAATCTTGACTGGATGACCGGGCAGAAACAAACCAGTAAAAATAAATGGTTAATGCCGTTAATGTCTTTTGTGGTGATTGCCATTTTTGTAGCGATAGCGGTTGCTGTCTTTCGTTACCAAAATACCGCCAACCAAGAAGCTATGGATAAGTTGGCAGCTATTGCGCCAAAACAGCAGCTGCAGCCAGTATCAGAGCTTGCTGTAAAGCTAGCTGAAAACCCCGTGGTAAAAAAAGCGGCGCCCGTTCAACAAGTAGTTCCAGTTGCCGAAGCTCTGGCAGAAGCTAAAACGCCTATCGACAATATCGAGACCGTAAAGCCCGCGCCTGAGAAAAAAACGCCAGTCACAAAGGTCGCGCAGCCAGTTAAAACTCCCAAGCCTTTAACCCTTGCCCAGCGTGACCTTATCGCAAGCCAGCAGGCGAAAAAATTATTGCGTAATAACCAACCACTAAAAGCTGAAGAAGAACTGATCGCATTTATGAGGGACAACCCCCTTGCTATTCGCTCCGGTAAAGTGTTGGCAACAATTTGGTTATCGCAGAAAAACTACCGGCAGGCGGAGCAGTTATTAATTCCATTGGGTGATGTAGCCCCAAGGGATATTGAGCTGATTATTATTCAGGCGCGATTATATTTTTCGCTTAAGCAGTTAGACCAGTCCATGAATTTACTGTTGTCTGAAAGACCTGCTGTAAGCAAACACACTGATTATTATGAATTGCTGGGCTATGTTGCCAGAAGCAATCAACATTACGATTACTCGGTGCAGTCCTATCGCACTCTGCTTGAATATGATGCCAGTCGCGGTGACTGGTGGGTAGGTATGGCTATAGCGTTAGATCTGCAAGGTAAAAATAAACTGGCGAAAGAAGCTTACCGGCGTGGTATAGAGTCAGGCCGTATTAGCCAGTCATTAAGTGACTATGCGCGCAAACGCATTCCATCATTATGATAGTGCCCAACAATATTAGTGAACACAGTACAGTGAAAGGGTGAGAGTGTTGCCAAATACAGAACGAAAGAAAATACGACTTGGCGACTTGCTGGTCCAAAATAACCTGATTACCGATGAGCAGTTGGGAGAGGCGCTGGGTTCGCAAAAACAAAGCGGTAAAAAACTCGGTCGCGCTTTAATAGACTTGGGTATGGTGGAAGAAGATCAGTTATTAAATCTGTTATCCCAGCAATTAGATGTACCCTTTATCCAGTTAAGAAACTTTAATTTCAAGCCAGAAGTTACCCAGCGCCTACCGGAGTCTTATGCTCGCCGTTTTAGGGCCGTTGTACTCAACGAAGAAAATGATACGCTGATTGTCGGCATGGCAGACCCTACCGATATTTTTGGCTTTGATGAATTATCAAGAATTTTACAAAAGCCATTGGCGCTAGCAGTAGTTCGTGAAAATGAATTACTTGAAGCGCTGGATATGCTCTATCGGCGTACCAGTGAGATTGCCTCTTTTGCAGAAGAGCTAAGTGATGAACTGGGCGACCAGTCCATAGAGCTTGATCTGCTGGAAGCGACCGGCGCAGAGGATGCCCCGGTCGTTAAATTACTGCAGTCCATCTTTGAAGATGCGGTACAGGTTAATGCTTCGGATATTCATATTGAACCCGATAAAAGCGTCTTGCGTATTCGCCAGCGTGTTGATGGTGTATTGCAAGAGCATGTAATGAACGAAAAACGTATTGCCTCAGCGGTGGTGTTGCGTTTAAAACTGATGTCCGGGTTAAATATTTCAGAAAAGCGCCTGCCGCAAGATGGCCGTTTTCATATCAATATTAAAAATCGCCCTATTGATGTGCGTATATCAACCCTGCCTGCGCAGCATGGCGAGTCCGTGGTTATGCGCTTGCTGGATCAAAGCCAGGGTATGGCGGACCTTAATAATGTCGGTATGCCGGCGTATATTCTGCAACGCTTCCGCCAGCAGATTAAACGTCCCCATGGTTTGATACTGGTAACAGGCCCGACTGGTAGTGGTAAAACCACCTCCCTGTATGGCGCACTGCAAGAATTAAATAGTGCCGAGAAAAAAATAATTACCGTGGAAGATCCGGTGGAATATACCCTACCGCGTATTACCCAGGTGCAGGTGCACGATAAAATCGGTTTTGACTTTGGTTCGGTACTGCGTTCTTCCCTGCGACAGGATCCGGATATTCTTCTGGTAGGTGAGATTCGTGATCAGGAAACTGCAGAAATTGCTGTGCGCGCTTCCCTAACCGGTCATCTGGTTTTATCTACCTTGCACACCAATGATGCTATTACTAGTGCCATGCGTCTTATTGATGTCGGTCTGGAAGGTTATCTGGTCGCCAGCGCTTTGCGTGCCGTTGTTGCCCAGCGTTTGGTAAGAAGAATTTGCAATAGTTGCAAAGAGCAATGCCAGCCTGATGAGCAAGAAAGCATTTGGCTAAAATCGATCAATCCCCGTGCCGATATTCCCGCACTCACCTTTTCCCGGGGCAGGGGGTGTTCTCACTGTAATAATACCGGCTACCGAGGCCGTATTGGTATTTTCGAGTTTTTAGAAATTAATAATGACCTTGCCGATACACTGCGCTCCGCCGATCCCCTGGCTTTTGGTAAAGCAGCAAGAGAACAAGAGGATTTTAAAACCCTTAGCCAGTGTGCGTTAGATTATGCGGTAGAAGGTATTACAACATTGGATGAGGTATTCAGGGTGTCTGAGCAATTGGCAGAGGAAACCCTTGAAACTCTTGAAACTCCTAAAACTCTAGCGGCTGAGGAAGCATAAGCATGGCCAGGTTTAGCTATCGCGGCAGGGATGACAAAGGGGGGTTGGTCTCTGGCGTTATCGAGGCCGGTTCCGCCGATGGTGTGGCCTCCCAGCTTAGTGGTAATGGCGTTACCCCTGTAGCTATTACTGAAAATATTGCTGCCCGGGAAATAGAATTACCAGATTTTTTCCAGCAAAAAGTTACGCTGGAAGAATTAAGTATGTTTTGCCGGCAAATGTATAGCCTGACCCGTTCCGGCGTGGTGTTAACCCGCGCCATAAGAGGTTTGGCAGAATCGCTGCGCAATGAGCGTTTCACCAAAGTATTGCTGGATGTTGAAGCTAGCTTAAATTCCGGTGTCAATCTATCTTCCGCATTAAGCAAGCACCCCGATATTTTTGATAGCTTATTTATTAATATTGTTAATGTTGGTGAAAGCTCGGGTCGACTTGAAATCGCCTTCCAACAATTGTCTGGCTATATGGAGTTGGAAAAAGATACCCGCCGTAGAATTTCCAGCGCAGTGCGTTATCCGGTTTTTGTATTAACCGCCATTAGTATTGCGATAGTAGTGCTTAATATTTTTGTTATACCCGTCTTTGCCGATTTATTTTCCAAGTTTGGCGCCGACTTGCCCTGGGCCACCAAAATATTGATTGGCACCTCCAATTTCTTTTTGGAGGAATGGCCTTTTATTATTATTTTTTCTTTAGGTGCTGTTATTGGTATTCGCTACTACATCAATACCGAAGCCGGCAGATTTAAGCTCGACCGTTTTAAATTATGTATTCCATTAATCGGTTCCATTTTAGAGCGTGCAATACTCGCAAGATTTAGTCGCAGCTTTGCCCTGATGCTTAACTCCGGTGTGCCGCTTATCCAGGCCCTTGAGCTGTCATCCCAGGCCGTCGGAAATAGCTTTATGGCAAAAAATATTCGCGGCATGCGAGAAGGTATCCAGCGCGGTGAAAGCTTGTTACGCAGTGGCGTCCAAAGCGAAATGTTTACTCCGCTGGTATTACAGATGATCCAGGTGGGTGAAGAGACCGGGCAGGTCGATGAAATGCTGAATGAGGTTGCTGATTTTTATGAGCAGGAGGTCGATTATGACCTGAAAAACCTCTCCAGTTATATCGAGCCGATTTTAATCGCCTGTATTGCAGGCCTGGTAATGATTCTGGCATTAGGCATATTCCTGCCAATGTGGGACATGATGAATGTGATGCAAGGTTAACTTTTGGTGATTAAACGGTGGCAATAACGCCTAATGATCAATATCAAAAGTAGGGACTAAATTATTGTATATATTGGACATATAACTATGAATGCTAACAATCTAACGCTTTTAATAGGTCGCTCACCGGGGCAGAACTACCACCAGGCCCGGGGTTTTACCCTGATTGAGCTGGTTATCGTTATTATCCTCTTAGGCTTGCTGGCGGCGGCAGCATTACCCCGTTTATTAAGCGCCACCGATGAAGCCGAAATAGCCAGCCTTGAGGGTGTGGCAGGTGGCTTTAGTACCGGTGTCTCCATTGCCCATGCTCAGTGGGCTACCGATGGCAATGTAGCAGGAGGCAATACTTCTTCAGCGTCCAAGATAGCCATTAACCTGGATGGCAAAGTCTTCTATATCAATGAGTATGGCTGGCCAGCCAATGTAAATAGTGGCGATGACGCCGCCGCAAATGGGCAAACGGCCAATGAATGTAAACAGGTGTTTGATAATGTGCTGCAAAGCTCACCATCATCCACCATAGATTCTGGCAGCCGCGGCAACAACCGCTACTTTGTTTCCGTGATTGCGGGTGCTGGTGGTGACCTTGCCGGTGAGACGGGTGATGTTTGTCGCTATGAGTTGATTTTAAGTAGTAATGCCACCGCAGCGCAGACACATTACTTTGACTATGACCTGGTGGATGGTCAGGTTACCGTGATTTATCCAGAGCAGAATTAAATTTTCGGAAAAGGTATTGGCTATGTTTCAGCAAGAACAGCTTCAGCAAGAACAGCTTCAGCAAAAACAAACAGGTTTTACTTTAGTTGAGTTGGTTATCGTTATTGTCCTATTGGGTTTATTAGCCGCTACGGCATTACCACGATTTTTAAATGTCACTGCAGATGCACAGATCGCCTCCCTTGAAGGTGTTGCTGGTGGTTTTACCACGGGGTTATTACTGGTACGCACCCAGTGGGTGGCAGATGGTAATAGTTTGCCCAGTGCGGCGGGCATAGAGGTAGTCATTGATGGCCAGTCTGTTTTTGTCAACGAGAATGGTTGGCCCGCCAATACCGGTGACGCAGGTAATGCTACTACAACCAACCAGACCGAGGCTGAATGTCAGGAAGTATGGAATGGCGTGTTGCAAAGTGCGCCTACTTCTCTATTAAGCGGTGGAACTATTGATAATGAGCGTTACCAAATATCCGCACCGAATACCAGCACCTGCCGTTATGGATTAATTATTAACGGCGCATCAGATACGCACTTCTTTGACTATAACGTTGTCAACGGCACTGTAACTCTGACGATTCCCTAAGTAGTTCAAAAGAAAACTTTGTTAAATTTTTAAAAATGTTAAAAGAGGTAAAGGTAATGAAGAAGCAACAATCAGGTTTTACATTAATTGAATTGGTAGCGGTGATTGTACTGCTGGGTATTTTGGCTGTTACGGCATTGCCGCGGTTTGTGAATTTGCAGTCAGATGCAAAAATTTCTGCATTGGAAGGAGTCAAGGCTGCTTTGCAAGGTGCAAGTGTCCAGATATATGCCAGTCAATTAATCGCTGGTAATGAAGTGGGTAATAGTACCGTTACTGTTGGTGGTGATGTCATCGACACGGTTAATGGCTATCCTGCTGCCAACGCTGCAGGAAATAATGGCGTGATATCAGCAATTGATGTGGACGCTGGTGTCTTTACTACTGCCGCCCAAGGCGCCAATAGTATCAGGGTCGGTTATGATGTGACTAATACTGCGGCTTCAAGATGCTACTTGATATATACAAACTCCGTAGGTAATGGCGTTGCTCCTGTAGTGGAGTTGACCGCTATCTCACAATCGGGTTGTTAAATACTAAATTGAGTGCTGTTAGTTTTAGACAGCACTCAATAATTGTAGCTTTATGAGCGTCCAAAAAAAGTCAGCAGGTTTTTCATCGGTCGAATTAGTCGTTGTTATTTTACTGCTTGGCATTATTTCGACCTTTATCCTTCCACGCTTTACATCCCGCGATGGCTTTGCCGAATACGCAATCCGCGACCAATTTATCTCCGCCTATCGTTTTGCTCAGCAGCGCGCTATGTATGACCATGGCGGCAGTTGTTATTCCGTTAATATTGATAGCAATGGTTTTCGTCCTTTTCAGGACGGCGCAACGTTTGGCAGCTTTGAAGAAGTAGAATTTAGTGGTGATTATGAGGGTTTATCGATTAGTTCTGCTGTAGAAATTTACTTCGACGGTCTGGGTAATGCCTATACCATTGATTGCGGTAATACACCGGTACCCAACCCATTGATCCTAACCGTTAACCCCGGCGCGGTGGCTATTCAAATTTATCCAACGGGGTTTATCCAATGAATAGTCTGGCAGCAAAAAGAGCCGCGGGCTTTACTCTGGTAGAACTTGTTGTTGGTATTGTGGTTATGGCGATTGCCTTGACCTTACTAACCAGTGTTTTTTTTAGCAGTGCTGGCCGCAGCGTTGAACCTATTTTACAAATTCGCGCTGCGGAGTTTGGTCAGGCCTTAATGGGTGAGGTTTTATCGAAAAAATTTGATCATCTAACGCCTGAAGGTGGCGTCCCCGCTTGCACAGCCTGTACTGCGTCGGGTGCATTTGGCCCTGATGGAGGTGAAAACCGCCTACAGTATAATGATGTCGATGACTATCATAGTTATTGTGGTGACCCCGGTGATCTTGCGGATAATGTCGATGTGGTCGATGCACGTAATGAAACACCGCCCAACCTTGCCGGTTATAAGATGAAGGTCTGTGTTAACTACGATAATTTTGATGGCGGTGGCACCGCCAATATTAATGGCAAATTAATTCGAGTATTTATCTATCCCCCTGCTGGTGCCGGTCTATCTGACCCAATCGTTTTTTCCGCTTACAAAGGAAATTACTGATGAGCAGATTTGCCGAAAGTAAACAACAGGGTTTTACCTTGGTAGAACTTGTGGCGGTCATTGTACTGCTGGGTTTTGTTGGCACAGCATCAGTACAATTTATTCGCCAGGGTATTGAGGTGTATGTAGATAGCGCCCGACGGGATAATCTGCAACAGCAAGCCCGTTTTGCGGTAGAGCGTGTGACCCGAGAACTAAAAAATGCTTTACCCGGTAGCGTCCGTATTTTAACTGATGCTAATAATCAGTGCGTAGAATTTATGCCGGTTATTGCCGCTACCACCTATATAGACTCCATCGCCAACACGACGGTCGGTACATTAAATGTCATTGATTTTAACTATAGCTATATCAGTGGCGACCGGCTGGCGATTTATACTTTCGATAATGCCAGTGTCTACGGCGGTACACCTAATATTACAGAGTTAACCGCAGCAGCCAATGGTGCCGTCGCCAATACCCAATTGCTCAGCTTTGACAATATCACTATTAATAATGAATCACCGACGCGACGAGCTTATATAGTCGCAGGCGCAGTGAGTTTTTGTGCCAGCGATGGTGAGTTGCGCCGGCATAGTGGCTATACCCCTAATGGCAACCCACCAACACCAGCCGATGGTATTCCGATCAGCGATGCGCTCAGGGTTGAAGACACTGGCGCAGCAATTACGGTTTTTGATTTTAGTTTTGATAGCCTGCAAAGGGCGGGCACAGTTTTACTGGATTTTCGTTTTCAGGATAGCAGTGCAACGGATGAGTGGTTAAAGATGGATCAAACGGTATTTGTAAGGAATGTACCATGAGTACGGCGGTCAGATTTTTTATTTTTGTGCTATTAATAATGTTTTCTTTTAGCACCCAGGCCGATATTAATGCCATCTACTACGATCAAAACGGTGTGCGCTATGATTTTTTTACCGGCACAGAAATTGAAACCACCGATGCCAATATTGATTTTACCTGGGGCGGCGGTGAGCCCATTGCCGGTATTCCCCGTGACGATTTTTCAGTGCGTTGGGAAGGCGAATTAGAAGTCCCTGCCGATGGTAATTATACTTTTAGGGTTCGTGGCGACGATGGTATCCGTATTTATATTGATGGCAATCTATTAGTTAACGACTGGAGTAACCACGGCCCAAGAAATCGCGATAGCAGCCCGGTAGCAATGCTGGCGGGCCAGCGTTATACCATTTTGGTTGAACACTATGAGCGGGGTGGTGGGGCTGTAGCGCAGGTTAGTTGGTCAGGGCCTACCACCGGTGGCTTCCAGATAATTCCCTCGGCTTTTTTATTTGCAGATACCAGTCCGCCGGAAGTGGTTAGCGCTGGTTATGGTTGCTCGGCTGATAACATCAGTATTGTTTTTGATAGCAATATGGATCAAGCCACCGCAGAAACTGTGGGCAATTATGCATTGGATAATGGCGCCACTATTGTATCGGCAACCCTGGAGTCTAATAGCCGAACCGTTACCCTTGCCACCAGCGAACTGACTGCAGATGATTATCTGCTCACCATTAATAATGTAGAAAATACCAGTGGCGATATTATTGCGGTTGATACTACCGTGGCTGCAAGTTTCCAAATTAACGGTTTAACAGCCACCTATTATGACCAGAATAATACCTCAGGTGCTTATTTTACCGGCTTCGAGGTTGCGAGAATTGACCCTGTGATAGATTTTAATTGGGGCACTGGAAATCCGGCTACAGGCATTGGCAATAACCGTTTTTCAGTGCGTTGGGAAGGCTATGTGGTTGCCAGTGCTACCGATAATTTTGAATTCCGTACTCGCTCTGATGATGGTGTGCGTTTATATATTGATGATGTACTGGTTATCGATAACTGGACCGACCATGGCCCCCGTTACGATTACAGTGTTGCTATCCCCATGGTGGCGGGCCGGCAATATAAAATTAAAATGGAGTACTACGAAAATGGCGGTGGCGCTGTTGCCCAATTACAGTGGCAAAATAGCAGCTTTAGTTGGGTCATCATTCCCGAGTCACAATTATTAGGTACCTGCGGTTTACCCACTTTGGAAAGTGCTTTCTTTTCCTGTAGCGCCAATACCATTAGTGTGAGGTTTTCAGAACAGCTCAGTGCGTTAACCGCGGAACAAGCGACTAACTACAGTATTAATCGAGGGGGCACAGTCGACACAGCAACCCTTGCCGCCGATGGTCGCACCGTAACACTGGAAACTTCTAACCTCGGTCCTGTTGACTATGAGTTAACGGTTAATAATGTCGAAGATACCAGCGGCAATGCGATAGAAGCCGATAGTCAAATTACAGCGTCTTACCAAACCTCCGGTTTAACCGCGACCTACTACGACCAGAACGGTAGCTCCCGTGCTTACTTCACCGGTAATACCGTGGTGCAGGTTGATGACAATATTGATTTCGATTGGGGTAGTGGCTCACCGATTACCGGGATTGGTGTTGATGATTTTACGGTGCGCTGGGAGGGCAATCTGGTCCCACCCACCGATGGCGACTATACCTTTAGATCTCGTTCAGATGATGGTTTTAGATTATATCTGGATGATGTACTGATTATTGACCGCTGGGTAGACCAAAGCGCGGCTTATGCGACCAGTGCCACTTTAACGTTAGTAGCTGGGCAAAGTTATAAAATTGTTGCTGAATTCTATGAGCGTGGGGGCGATGCCGTAGCCGAGTTAGAATGGACAGGCCCAGGATTTGGCTATGACATTATTGCCCCGGAATATTTTGTTAGCGATTGTAATAGCGCCACCGGCGAGTGGCAGTTTGAAGAAAGCTTTTGGAATGGCAGCAGTGGTGAAGTACTTGATGCTTCCGGCACCGGCAATAACGCTACCGCCAGGGGCTTTGGTGCCGGTAGCAACCCCGCTACCAATTATGCTGACCCGGCCCGGCCCGGCAATCCGGGAACTTGTCGCTATGGTGAGTTTGATGGTGTGGATGACTATGTCGAAGTCGATGCCGGTTTTGAAAATAAACAACAAAGTTTCACCATTACCGCATGGATTAATCCGGTAAATACAGATCGCGGTTCCAGAATTTTTGCCGATGATGAAAATAATAGTCGTGGCTATGCCTTTAGCCTGGGTGACCCCGGTAATGGCAGGTTAAGATTTTATTCTCGGGGTGTTAGCCCAGTCAGTGTCGATACTACCGGTTCGGTAATTAGTACTAATACCTGGACCCATGTCGCCGCCGTACACGATGTCGATAATAAAACCCGAACGATTTATGTTAATGGTGTGGCGCAGCGGGTGACCGGCGGTGGCTTTAGTAATACTTATTCCGGTACTTGGGGTGTGGATACAGGCCCCGCCAGTATCGGCGGTGAAACAGACTCCGGTGAAACGACTAATCGTTTTACGGGCGCCATTGATGAAGTCCGTTTTTACGATAGGGTATTAGATATCGATGAAATCGATACGGTTTATCAGGAAACCCATGCTTGCGATAATTTACCCATCACCGATCATTTCGATATTGATCATAGCGATAATGCTATTTTCTGTTCGCCTACGGTTATTACCGTTACCGCAGAAGATAGTGCTAATAACACCGATATGTCCTATAGCCAAACCGTAACCCTGGATACACAAACCGGTGACGGCAATTGGCTATTAAATAGCGGCAACGGTACTTTTGATAATGGTACGGGTAATGACGGTATTGCCACTTATGAGTTTTCAATGAGTGATAATGGTGTCGCCAGTTTCTTATTGGACCGCAGTGGTGCCAGTGATACAGATCCTTTATCGATTGATATTGAGGTAACCGATACACTGATTCGCGATGATGATCTTGAAGGTCCTCTAACCTTTGCGGTTAGCGGCTTTACCATTACCGCAGCGCCATTGGATGACTCCACCAATCCTATTGATACCTCCAATGTTCTGGAAATTGAAACGGCAGGAGAAGAATTTACGGCTTATATAGCCGCTTATGGTGAAACAGAAACTGATCAGGTCTGCGGTATTATTGAAGCCTATAACGGCACAAAGTCCCTAACGCTATCGCTAAGCTATGATGACCCCGGCACCGGTACAGAATCCTTATTAACCCCTGCCACCGATATTGCTTTCTCTAATGGTCAAGCCGAATTGCCATTAAGGTATAAAGATGTTGGAGCGATTAATTTCACCATAACTGAAGGTCTGCTAACGGGCTCTAGCGGTATTTTTGTTGTTAAACCTCATCACTTTGGCATCTATCCTGATGGAGTTCCTGCCGATTATGACGGTAGCAATCCCTATCGCAAAGCAGGGGAAGATTTTAATGTTACGGTCATAGCTGAAGACTTTGATGGCGACCCTGTAAAAAATTACGGTAAAGAAACCTCGCCGGAAGGTGTCGTATTAACCCATACACTGGCACTGCCTGCGGGTGGAGAACAGGGTCTTTTAACCACCGGTACTGGTATGGTTAAGGATGCGGGTAATGATGGTTACTTTGATGGCACTTATCAATTTACTGAAGTGGGTGTGATTACTTTAGTCGCCGCGGTTGAAGATAATGAATATTTAGACCGTGGAAATACCACCACAGCATTGCCGGTCGTTGGGCGTTTTACTCCTGATCATTTTGTCGTAGAAAATGCCACCTTGGCCCCGGCTATACCCACCGGCGATTTTACCTATTTAGGCCAACCCTTCCTGGTTAGCTATACCCTAAGGGCTGAAGCTAAAGATAATGGCGCTGCGGATTTAACCACAAAAAATTATGAAGGTAGTTTTGCGATGCTGCCCTCAACAGACAGTGGTATTACCTATAGTGCGATTGATGGCGCTGATGATTTGTCGGCCCGGTTATTATCCAGCGATGAAACTTTTACCTGGGATAAAGGCGTCGCAACCTTAACGGATATTCCATTGACTTTAGGCCGCCTGACCACCCCCGATGGCCCCCATGAAAATACAGCTATTAATATCAGCGTAACCGACAGCGATACGATTGGTTCATTGCCAACAGATTTCCAGCTGGGCATGGATACTGAGTTCCGTTATGGCCGAGTCTTTATTCCACCGGTTTACGGCCCGGAAATTGATGCCGGTGATAAAACAGAAATTCCTTTTACGGTTGAATACTGGGCTGACCCCGATGGCGATACCGTGTTTAATTTTGTATTAAATACTGATGATAGTGATACCGAATATACAACCTGGGATTTAGAAACCTGTACTGATGGTTCGGTCAGTTGTGGCGATATAACCATTAATCAAACCGTTAATCCCTCTACCATTGTGGCTGGCCGAAGTCTGAGGAATATAGATAATGCTATTACGGTAAATCGACCCGGCGCTGGTAATGCCGGTGATGTTACCGTGCAAATTAATGTGGATGATTGGTTAAGCTTTGATTGGGATACCGGCACGCTGGGTGATGAAAATCCAGGCACGCAAATTAATTTTGGTTTATACCGCGGCCATGACCGCATTATTTACTGGCGTGAGGTGCAATAGATGGTGGCCAGTAGAAAAAAACAGCAAGGCTTTTCGGTAGTGATGGCGGTATTTATTATTGTGGTGCTGGGTATGTTAGCAGCCGCCATGATCAAGTTTTTATCGGCGGGCGCTGAATCGGTAGCGAGGGAAATCATCTCTGCCCGGGCATTAATGGCGGCAGAAAGTGGAGCGCAGAGAAAATTGAATGAAATTTTTCCACCCGGTGGTGCTACCGATACCTCTAGGTGTGTTGCTGATACTCCCTATACCTTTGGTGGTATAGAAGGTTGCAGTAATACATCGGTGTCAGTGGCTTGCCAGTTTGCGGTGGTGGATTCGGTTAATTATTTTACGGTCAATAGTACCGGACGTTGCGGGCCTTTAAGTGAGCAAGCCGTTCGTATTGTTGAAGTTCAGGCAAAGGACGGGTTTTAATTAGCAACGTCGTTCGGGCGCAGGCGGGAACCCAGCCTGCATGTTAATGCTGTTATTTCCGCACAAGCGGAAATTTACAGCGCTGGATTCCCGCCTGCGCGGGAATGACAGTGATACTAGTCTTCTTCGTCCTCACCATTGCCATTCATACCTAACTCATTCATTTTGCGAGTCAGTGTGTTGCGCCCCCAGCCCAATAACACAGCGGCATCGCGCTTTCTGCCATGAGTATGTTTTAAAGCGGTTTCAATCATCAGCTTTTCAAAAATGGGTACAGCGATATCCAAAATTTTCTTTTTGCCCAGACTCAGTTCTTGATCTGCCCAGCGTCGTAAATTATCTTGCCAGTCGCCGCTGTTGCCAGAAGCTTCGCCTTCAGCTGGTGCCTGGTTAAGTAGTTCGGGCGGTAAATCTTCTAAGTGAATTTCACGGCCTGCCGCCATAACGGTAATCCACCGACAAGTATTTTCCAGTTGCCTGACATTACCGGGCCAATCGAGCTGGCATAGATACTCTTCACTTTCCTTGGTTAGCACTTTGTTTTCACTATCCAGTTCTTCCGAGGCTTTGTTAAAAAAGAACTGCATTAACTTCGGTACATCTTCCTTACGGTCACGCAGGCTGGGAATATGAATACGAATAACATTTAAACGGTGAAATAAATCTTCACGGAAGCGGCCATCATTAACCAGCTTTTCTAAATCCTGGTGGGTCGCGGCGATAATACGAACATCAACCTTAATCGGGATATGCCCACCCACACGATAAAATTCACCATCGGCCAATACACGTAATAAACGCGTCTGGGTTTCGGAAGGCATATCGCCAATTTCATCTAAAAATAATGTGCCGCCATCGGCCTGTTCAAAACGGCCTTCACGTAAGGCGGTGGCGCCGGTAAAGGCGCCTTTTTCATGGCCAAATAATTCTGACTCCATTAGTTCTTTTGGAATGGCAGCCATGTTTAAGGCAATAAATTTTTCTGTGGCCCTGGGGCTATGTTTGTGCAAGGCCTGGGCGACCAGTTCTTTACCCGTGCCAGACTCGCCATTAATTAACACGGTAATATTGGAGTGAGACAGGCGGCCAATAGCGCGAAACACTTCCTGCATCGCCGGTGCTTCACCAATGATTTCTGTGGAGCCGACTTCGCCGGAAGATTCTTCCACTACTACAGCCTCAGTCTCTTCTTGCAGTTCGCTGGCATGTACCAGCGCACGCTCGGTCATAGCAACGGCGTCATCAATATCAAAGGGTTTGGGCAAGTATTCAAAGGCACCGCCCTGATAAGAAGCAACGGCGCTATCCAAATCAGAATGAGCAGTGGTGATAATTACTGGCATACCGGGATGGGAGTCGTTGATTTTTCCCAGTAACTCCAAGCCGTCCATGCCTGACATACGAATATCACTGATAATTGCGTCGGGATTTTCCGTAGCGAGCTTGCGTACAAGGCTCTCGCCGTTATCAAAAGTGTGAGTTTCGATACCGGATTGGTTGAGTGCTTTTTCCAGCACCCACCTTATCGATCGGTCATCGTCAACAATCCAAACAGTATTGCCTATACTCATTGCTTGATCTCCAGAACGTTATCCAGTATCTGCGTACTGTTTTTATATATGACTAAATATTTCACTAGGCCGACAGCGGAATAAAAATTGAAAAAGTAGTGTTGCCCGGTTCGCTGTTGCACTCAATCAAACCGTGGTGGTGGTTAATAATCGATTGAGCAAACGATAGCCCCAGGCCGGTGCCATCGGCACGGCCACTGACCATCGGTAAGAAAATAGTTTCCCTGATTTCATCGGCAATGCCGGGGCCGTTATCGGTAATATCAGCTCGGCAGACTAGTCGGTGACGGTGAGTGCCAATGGTAAATTGCCTAAGGGTTCGGGTTTTTAAGGTGATAACAGGCTGAACATTGGCTGCGCCTATCAATACCTGCATGGCATTGCGAACTATATTTAAAATCGCTTGGATCAGCCTTTCCTTATCACCTTCGATATCGGGGATACTGGGATCATAATCCCGCGCGATTTTAATCTGGCTACCTGTCTCAGCATCCACCAGACTTTTAACACGCTCAAGCACCTCGTGGATATTGATGGCCTGCAAGTCCAGTAATTTATTTGACCCCAGCATATTGTCAACAAGGTTACTAAGCCGGTCGGCTTCTTCAATAATAATATTGGTATAGTCTTGCAGGCCTTCGTTGGGTAACTCTTTGGCTAACAGCTGCGCCGCGCCGCGCAGGCCGCCCAGTGGATTTTTAATTTCATGGGCCATACCCCGGATCAGTGCCTGTGAGTTTTGTTGCGAGGACAGCAGACCTTCCTCGCGACTAATACGCAATAAACGGTTGAGGGGCTGAATCTCCATAATCAATGAGGTTGTTACATCGTGCTCAATAATTGGGCTGACTGCACAGTCGACGGTAATGGTCTGGCCGTTGGAGAGTAGCAGTTGGGCTTCACGCTTGGTAAAGGCGCTAATATTATTGATGGCATCCAGCAGATTGGCTTGATCCTTATCAACTTCGGTAAACAGCTGACTAATCGGCTCCCCAAGAACCTGGTTGCCACTGACATCCAGCAGGGTCTGGGCTGCGGTATTGATATAACTGACAGACAAGTCGGTATCCACCAGCAAAATTGCAGTCTGGAGGTTATCCAATATGTCGGTATGTAGCTTATCAGGGGCCATGGACGTATCAGTTATTAGCACGGGCTATCGTGCTAGTGATTAGAGACTACAGGCTAAATGCAAAAACCAAACCATGTCTGGAGCGATCGACATTTTGCTGCAAAAAAGTGCTGATTCAGGTCAATGACGCGCGATTACAGGGCTTGCTGCTCTCTGTTAAACAGCAGCGAGCCCAATCAGGCGCAAAACCTGCAGGGAGTATAAAGCAAAAAGCACTATAATGGTGCATTAAGGTGGGCTATTTTTGGTCGCGATCCCAGTTTGGTGCTTTTAGCGGTCTGGGCCGGGGGTAGGAGGGGGCTACCAGGCAGAGAGCTAAGTGGCGATTAAACGGAGTAGTACATATCAAACTCAACCGGGTGAGTGGTCATATTCAGCCTCTCTACTTCTGCAGATTTCAGCTCGATATAAGCATCGATCATATCGTCATCCATAACGCCACCGGCGGTCAGGAAGCCCCGGTCTTCATCGAGGGCGGCCAGTGCTTGCTCAAGGCTGGAAGCAACGGTTGGGATCTCAGCCGCTTCTTCAGCTGGCAGGTCGTACAAATCTTTATCCGCAGCATCGCCGGGGTGGATTTTGTTCTTAATCCCATCGAGGCCCGCCATCAACATACAGGCAAACATCAGGTATGGGTTGGCGGTAGGGTCACCGAAGCGCACTTCGATACGACGTGCTTTAGGGTTTGGTACAAAAGGAATACGGATAGAGGCAGAGCGGTTACGGGCTGAGTAAGCCAGCATAACCGGCGCTTCAAAACCGGGCACCAGACGCTTGTAGGAGTTGGTCGAAGCGTTGGCAAAAGCGTTGATTGCGCGAGCGTGCTTAATGATACCGCCAATATAGAACAGGGCGGTTTCAGAAAGGCCACCGTAAACATCGCCGGCCATAATATTTTCGCCATTCAGGCTCAAAGACTGGTGCACGTGCATACCGGAGCCGTTATCGCCAACCAGCGGCTTAGGCATAAAGGTGGCTGTTTTGCCGTAGGCGTGGGCAACATTGTGTACGCAGTATTTGAAGATTTGAATTTCATCGGCTTTTTTCACCGCAGAGTTAGGGCCAACACCAATCTCACACTGGCCCGCGGTGCCTACTTCGTGGTGGTGTACTTCTACATCAAGACCCATGGCCTCCATGGCATTACACATAGCGCCACGAAGATCGTGCAGAGAGTCGACGGGAGGAACCGGAAAATAACCGCCTTTAACCCCAGGGCGGTGGCCGATATTGCCATCGGGAAAGGGCTTGTTAGAAGACCAGGCCGCTTCTTCAGAGTTGATTTCATAGGCAACGCCGCTCATATCGGCATGCCATTTCACATCGTCAAAGACGAAGAACTCTGGTTCGGGGCCAAACATGCAGCTATCGGCAATACCGGTAGATTGCATATAGGCTTCAGCGCGTTCGGCGATGGAGCGTGGGTCGCGGTTATAGCCCTGCATAGTAGAGGGTTCAACAATGTCGCAGCGCAGGTTTAAGGTGTTGTCATCGGTAAAAGGATCGATAACAGCGGTAGCATCGTCGGGCATTAAGATCATGTCTGATTCGTTGATACCCTTCCAGCCGGCGATTGAAGAGCCATCAAACATCTTGCCGTCTTCAAAGAAGCTTTCATCGATTTCAGTAGCAGGAATAGTAACGTGCTGCTCTTTACCTTTGGTGTCGGTGAAACGTAAATCAACCCATCTCACATCGCTGTCTTTGATCATATTCAGGGTGTTTTCTGACATGCTCCGGCTCCTTTTTGTGTATCAATTTAGGGCGCTAACTATATAGATTTTTGCATAGAATTTCGCCTAATTTGCCTGAAATTAATTTTCTTTGATTATCAGTAGGTTAATATGGAACGCTGGAATGATAACAAGGAGCCAGCAATGCCTGAATTTTCACAGCAGATTGCCGAGGAAGCTCGTCTTTACGCTGAAGAAACTGACGCGCCTCTGCCCGAAAAGTTAAACCCCAATACGCGCTATGCTTTTTTTAGTCACATCGCCAAGGGGGGGAAATCGCTAATCAAATCCTGTCGTGACCTGCATTTGCGTCGCACGGTTTGCTATAAAACCCTGCGGCCAGAGTTTGTCGATGACCCTGTTGAGACCCAGCGGCTGCTGCGGGAAGCGCGTATTTCTGCCATGTTGCAGCACCCTAATACTATTCCCACCTACGAGCTGGGGCGGGATAATCGGGGCAATTATTATTTCACCATGAAGCTGGTGCACGGTTATACGCTGCGGGAAGTGATGAACTATCGCGACCGCTATGATTTATCCCAGCTGATGGACTTGATTGTGCAGGTGGCGCGGGCACTGGGCTATGCTCACTCCAGAGGTGTGGTGCACCGGGATATAAAGCCTGAGAATATTTTAGTCGGCCCCTATGGTGAAGTGTTAGTGCTGGACTGGGGTTTGGCGAAAGTATGGCCCAAAGACGCCACTATGGAGGCTGACGAATCCATCATCGATGAAGCGGATGCCGGCGAAGGAAAGCTTCAGGGTACCGTTATGTATATGTCACCCGAGCAGATTGATCGAGACCCGGGCATTGACGGCCGGTCTGACCTCTATAGTTTGGGCTCTATACTTTATGAGCTGCTTTGTGGTCAGACTCCCTTTCAAGGGGATGTGGTGCATAGTCTGTTAGAGCAAATTCGCTCTGATATTCCCCCTGACCCTCGTACCATTTCAAAAATACCTGTACCGGATGTGCTTGCTGAGCTAGCGATGAGCTGCCTGCAAAAAGCCCCGGAAAACCGACCGGCCACCGCTGACGATATGTTGCGTATTCTCAGGGAAGACTGGGGCTAAATAACAGAAGCAAACAAGCCAATGCCTTATATTGATTTTCAACAGCTGACAGATCTTGAACAGACGATCACAGATCAGCCTGCTATTACCTGGGAAAGTGTGGGCCGCAGTGATGCTGGCCGGGTAAGAAATGCCAATGAAGATGCCTTTTATCATTCAACTGATCAGGGTATATGGGCAGTGGCCGATGGTATGGGCGGTTTGGCGCGGGGCGATTATGCCAGTGGAGTTGTGGCTGAAGCTTTTGTTCACTTTGGTAAGTCCAGCAGCCTTGCCGCTAGTATCAGGGATTTGGAAATCCGGCTAAGGGCGGCCCATAGCGATTGCCGCAGTTCTTTTGAAGGTGAGCGGGTGGGTTCGACCGTTGCCGCGATGCTCTCCTACGGGCAGTACAGTTTTTTCTTATGGGCGGGAGATAGTCGAGTCTACCGGCTGCGGGGCAACCAGCTACGCCAAATGACCAAAGACCATACCGTTGCCCAGCAGAAATTTGAGCGGGGTGAGTTAAGCGCCAATAAGGTAGCCAGACACCCTGACGCCCACGTGTTGACCAGGGCTGTTGGTGTTCATCAAACCTTACATTTAGACCTGGATTATGAAACTGTTGAGAAGGGTGACCGTTTCTTAATATGCAGTGATGGTCTATACAACGACCTGGCCCGGGCAGAAATCCAGCAATATCTTGAATCTGCAGATGCGCAAATGGCACTGGATGCCCTGATCGATAGTGCCCTGGAAAAAGGCGGTAGTGATAATATAACGGCGATTGTTATTGATGCCGCTTGATAGTTGACAGGCTGCGACTTCGCCGTCACGCACTATAATAGAGCACAAATATTATTATGTTCTTATTTGGTGCTCAAAAGCACCGTGCCGACACGCCAGCTCAGGCCTTGGCTAGAGCTTTACTTCCTTATGCCCCGTGAAAGTGCCTCTATAATCAGTGGTATGCGCTATTTTGGACGGGATATCATTCAGTCATAGCAATACAGTGAAAGTTGGAATAGAATTTGCTCCCCAAATTATTTAGATTTAACGCGGGGCTTTTCTTAGGCTTTGGGCATTAACAAAACCAGAGCCTACCCCAAAACTCAAAACAACTTTTTCGGAGACAAACTCAAGATGAAAAGTAAGTTGGAATACATCTGGCTAGACGGTTACAAGCCGACTCAAAGCCTTCGCAGCAAAACAATGGTTCGCAATGACTTCGGCGGCACTTTAGAAGAGTGCCCAATGTGGGTTTTTGACGGTAGCTCTACTGAGCAAGCAGAAGGTAATGCCTCTGATTGTTTGTTAAAGCCAGTAGCTATCATTCCTGATCCAGAGCGTAAGAATTCTTACCTGGTGATGACTGAAGTATTGAACGCTGACGGTTCTGCCCACGAGTCAAATGGCCGTGCCACTATCGACGAAGCTGATGACGATACTGACTTCTGGTTTGGTTTTGAGCAGGAATACTTCTTGTGGGATCCAGCGACTAATGCGCCTCCAGGTTTCCCTGCTGGCGGTTACCCTTCTCCACAGGGTCCTTACTACTGTTCAGTTGGCGCCAAAAACGCCCATTGCCGTGACATGATCGAAGAGCACCTGGACATCTGTCTGGAAGCTGGTTTAAACGTTGAAGGTATCAACGCTGAAGTGGCTGCTGGTCAGTGGGAATATCAAATCTTCGCTAAAGGCGCCAAGCGCGCTGGTGACGAAATCTGGTTGTCTCGTTACTTATTAGAGCGTATCGGTGAGCGTTACGGTCTGGCTATCGAGTGGCATCCCAAGCCTCTTGGCGCTACTGACTGGAATGGTTCTGGTATGCACGCTAACTTCTCTAACGCTGCTATGCGTGAAGACGGTAAAGAAGAAGTATTCACCAAGATCTGTGAAGAGTTCGGTAAAAACATCGAGCGTCACATCAGCGTTTACGGTGCTCACAACGAACAGCGTCTAACTGGTGATCACGAAACTCAGTCTATTGAAGAATTCAGCTACGGTGTATCTGACCGCGGCGCTTCAATCCGTATCCCTGTAAGCACGGTTGAAGATGGCTGGATTGGTCGTTTGGAAGACCGTCGTCCTTCATCTAACGCAGATCCCTACAAGGTAGCGGCTGCGATTGTTAAAACCACTAACGAAGCTATGGCTAAGTAAGTTGTTTCTGGCCAGTACCCTCTGCGGGTGCTGGCCACCTCCTTCTCCCCTTCTTAAGTACTAAACTCCTGCTGCTACACCCTGTATAATGTGCCGACTTTTTTAAGACTGTCACTGTTTATGCAATTTATTATCAAGTTCTTTCCGGAAATCACCATCAAGAGCAAGCCTGTGCGCAAGCAGTTTGTGAAGGCGTTGCGCACTAATCTGCGGATTTTATTAAAACCGTTAGATCCTGAAGTGGATGTGCAGAGTGATTGGGACAGGATGCTTGTTAGCTCCCAAAGCGATGATGAAAGCCTGCGCCTGCAAATGGTAGAAATACTGTCTTGTACACCAGGTATTGCTCACTTTTTGGATGTTAAAGAATTCCCCTATGTCGATATGCACGATGCTTTTGAAAAAACAGCATCGCTGTGGGGTGATCGTTTAGCCGGAAAAACTTTTGCGGTGCGTTGTAAGCGCATTGGTAAGCATGATTTTAATTCCCATCAGTTAGAGCAATATATAGGTGGCGGGCTTAAACAGTATCATGTTACCGGTGGTGTTGACTTGCGTAACCCTGATATTACCGTGCGCGTGGAATTGCGCGATGACAGGCTATTTATTGTTAACCAGCGTCACGATGGCCTGGGTGGTTTCCCCATGGGCAGCCTGGATTCTGTAGTCAGTTTAATTTCAGGTGGTTTTGATTCTACCGTTTCAACTTATCTCACCATGAAGCGCGGTATGCGCACTCACTTTTGTTTTTTTAATCTCGGCGGTCGTGACCATGAGATCGGTGTTAAAGAGGTCGCGCTCTATTTATGGATGAAATACAGTGCCTCATCAAAAGTAAAATTTATTTCCGTTCCGTTTGAGGGCGTTGTCGCTGAAATTTTAAAAAACGTGAATGATCCCCAGATGGGGGTGATTCTAAAACGGATGATGTTACGTGCCGGTACCCAAGTAGCAGAAAAATTAAGTGTAAAAGCCCTGGTAACAGGGGAGGCGGTTGCACAGGTTTCAAGCCAAACCCTAACCAACTTAACAGTTATTGATTCCGCAACGGATATGCTGGTATTAAGGCCGTTAATCACTTCCAATAAAGAAGATATTATTCGTATGTCCCGTCAAATAGGTACCGAAGATTTTGCGGCTGCCATGCCAGAGTATTGTGGTGTGATTTCAGTAAAACCTACCACTCGGGCAAAGCCTTTTAGAATAGAGCATGAAGAGGGTAAGTTTGATTTCTCGGTATTGGATAAAGCGTTAGAAGATGCCACTTATACTAATATCGATGTCATCGCGGAAGAAGAGCTTTCAGCTCAAGACGTAGAGATTATTAATGTGCCTATTCAGGGTGGTGTGATTATTGATGTACGCCATCCATCAGAAGAAGAAAGAAAACCTTTAACAATCGCCAATGTTGATATTCAAAAAATTCCTTTCTATGATTTGCATACCCGTTTTGCAGAGCTTGATAAATCGAAAAGTTATTTACTGTATTGCGATAAAGGGGTGATGAGTAAACTGCATGCATCGTATTTGGTAGAACAAGGCTACAGCAACGTAAAAGTATATCGCCCTTAAATAAACAACGTCACCCCCTCTCCCCCGTCATTCCCGCGAAGGCGGGAATCCAGCACTGTAGATTCCCGCCTTCGCGGGAATGACAGAAGTTACAGCACCGGATTAATCGACAAGTTATAAACCTTATAACTTCCTCCCTCAGCAACCACCGTAATATTAATATGCCCCTTGCCCTGGCTAAACGTCGCATTAGTCTGGTAGTTCACCTTGCTATCCCCAATCAGGGAGAACACGCTAGCCAACCGAGAAAACGCCAAAGGCTCAAAAGATTGCAACTGTCCATACTGCCGATACCGTTCCAGCAACTGCTCAACCTGCTGATCAGAAATCGTACTTTTTGCCGCTGCCGATAAATTATTCAACAAGGCCTGCTTCTCCCACTGCCCAATCTCCATCAACATATCATTCACCACCGGCTTGGCCGACTGTTCATAATAAGTCTCTTGCTCACCCGTATAAAAATACAGCCCAATACACAAGGCCAAAAGAAACAAAGTGATAATACGAAGCTGATTATTGTCCACAGATATTGGCCTGCTGGAGTGGTAGAGGGGTGGGGTTTGACCGCCGTTAAGTGCCACTATAGTAGTGCCTTTTGTATTGTAATAAAACTGCTATTATTAAACCCATACTAGTAATGAGAGAACGACTTATGTCCGCATCAAGAGAACAGTTTGGTTCGCGCTTGGGCTTTATTTTAGCCGCAGCCGGCTCCGCGGTAGGTATTGGCAATTTGGTGGGTTTCCCCGTGGCGGCGGCCAAAAATGGCGGCGGTGCTTTTCTCTTTATCTATGCCCTATTTGTATTGCTGGTTTGCCTGCCCATCATGATGGCTGAACTCTCCGTAGGCCGCAGTTCACAAAAAGATCCCTTAGGTGCCTATCGAAAACTCTCCGATGGCTCGCCGGTTTGGCCTATCGCCGGTTGGCTGGTATTAATCACGCCCTATATGATCGCCGTATTTTATACGGTTATTACCATTTGGCTATTCGGATATTTATTTGAAGCAGTAACGGGCAATCTCGACCAGCTCGCTAATCCTGATTACTTTGGTGTGTTTATTAATAGCAATAAAGTTTTTCTCTACTTTATTGCCGTAGCAGCACTCGTCAATATTATATTGGTAGGGGGGGTAAAAGACGGTATTGAGCGCGGCGCAAAAATCATGATGCCGATTTTATTTTTAATGTTAATCGGTTTGGTGATCTTTGTACTGACATTGGATAACGCCTTTGCCGGTGTAAAATATTACCTGGTTCCTGACTTTAGCAAAATCGATGCGCGAGTTATTAATAGCGCCTTATCACAGGCCTTCTTTTCTCTGTCGCTGGGTATGGGCATTATGATTACCTACGGCTCCTATATGAGCCGAGGTGAAAAAATTGCCAGCTCTGCCAAATTTGTCGCCCTAACCGATACCGCCGTAGCTTTTTCTGCAGGCCTGTTGATCCTGCCCGCCATCTTTTCCTTTAACCCCGATATCAATACCTCGGAACTTAGCGAATCATCAGTCGGTTTAATCTTTGCCTTCTTACCTAAAATCTTTTTGGCCCTGCAGGCCACCATCGGCTATTTCGGTGCCAGTGCCGTGGCCTCTATCTTCTTTTTGCTGGTATTTTTTGCCGCTATCACTTCTCTGGTATCCATTACCGAAGTGCCGGTCTCTAGCTTGGTGGGGGAAAAGGGTTATTCACGGCCCAAGGCCTTATTAGTATTAACCGTTACTATGGGTCTGCTATCGGCGGCCTGTATCTTATCCTTTGGTCGAGTGGAATGGCTGACCGGTTTTGTTACTTATGCTGATCAGAGTAAATCTTTGTTTGATGTGGTGATTGATGTCTTCTACGACACGATATTGCCGTTGAATGGTTTGCTGGTCTGCCTCTTTGTTATTTACCGCTGGAAAAAACACAACTTCCATAAAGAACTGGAGTGTTCAGATGAGGGTTATTGTGGCTCTAAACTAGAGCGTTATGTGGACTTTTCTTTAAGTACCTTTATTCCGATGATTCTGTTTTTGGTATTTGCCAATACGGTGGCCCTGAAATACTTTGGTGTCAGCTTTATTGGTTAGTAATTTTCCTTAAAAATCAGTGAGATACCTTACTGTAGAGCCGCAAGCAGCGCTGTTATGGTAATTATTCCCTGTTATTGCACCCAAACCCCCATTATTTACGCCACAGTCAGCATGATTAGGGTATAATCCCGCACCTTTTTTGCCCTAGCTATTATTTATTTATTCTCAGGTGCCCAGCAGTGATCGAAAAACTTCGTAATATCGCCATAATTGCCCACGTTGACCACGGTAAAACCACCCTGGTAGACAAACTTCTTGAACAGTCAGGCACATTGGAGCGCAAAGACCAGGGCGCCGAGCGTGTTATGGACTCCAATGATCAGGAAAAAGAGCGGGGCATTACCATTCTGGCGAAAAATACCGCCATTGAGTGGAATGGTTACCATATTAATATTGTTGATACTCCTGGGCACGCCGACTTTGGTGGTGAAGTAGAGCGGGTATTGTCGATGGTGGATTGCGTACTGCTATTAGTAGACGCGGTTGATGGCCCTATGCCACAAACTCGCTTTGTTACCTCCAAGGCGTTTGAGCAGGGTTTGAATCCTATTGTTGTCGTTAATAAGGTCGACCGCCCCGGCGCTCGTCCTGATTGGGTGATGGATCAGGTGTTTGATTTATTTGATCGTTTGGGTGCTACCGATGAGCAGTTAGATTTCCCGATTATCTATGCCTCAGCCTTAAACGGCATCGCCGGCCCTGAAGCTGATGAGTTGGCGGAAGATATGTCGCCGTTGTTTGAAATGATTGTCGACAAAGTCAACCCGCCTAAAGTTGATGTCGATGGACCTTTCCAAATGCAGGTTTCTGCATTGGATTATTCAAGCTATGTGGGTGTTATTGGTGTTGGCCGTATAACTCGCGGTTCATTAAAGCCGAACCAGCCAGTGATCGTTGTTGGTTCAGATGGCAAAGAGAAAAAAGGTAAAGTACTAAAAGTAATGGGCCATCTTGGTCTTGAGCGGGTTGAAGTTGAAGAAGCTCGCGCCGGTGATATTGTGTGTATTACTGGTATCGACGGCTTAAGTATTTCTGATACTTTGTGTGATCCTGCTGCCGTTGAATCACTGCCAGCATTAACCGTTGATGAACCAACCGTAAGCATGACTTTCCAGGTTAACGATTCACCGTTTGCGGGTAAAGAAGGCAAGTTTGTAACCTCTAGAAATATTATGGAGCGTTTGGAACAAGAATTAATTCACAACGTTGCGCTACGTGTTGAGCCCGGTGACAGCCCTGATAAATTTAAAGTCTCAGGCCGCGGTGAATTACATTTGTCAGTATTAATTGAGACCATGCGCCGTGAAGGTTTTGAATTGGGTGTGTCACGTCCTGAAGTTATTCAGCGCGAAGTCGATGGTGAAATTCAAGAGCCTTATGAGCAAGTAGTGATTGATGTTGAAGATCAGCATCAAGGTTCTATTATGGAAGAATTAGGTTTACGCAAAGCAGAAATGACCAATATGGAACCCGACGGTAAAGGCCGAGTGAAGTTGGAGTTTATTATGCCTTCCCGCGGTTTGATTGGTTTCCGTTCGCAGTTTTTAACCATGACCTCTGGCTCAGGTATTATGACCAGTGTTTTTGATCACTATGGCCCGGTTAAAGTGGGTGAAGTGATTAGCCGTCAAAATGGTGTGTTGGTTTCTATGGTCTCGGGTAAAACCTTAAGTTACTCCTTATTTAACCTGCAAGAGCGCGGTCGTTTATTCCTGGGCCATGCGATGGATATTTACGAAGGTCAAATTGTTGGCTTGCACTCTCGCAGCAATGATCTTGCGGTAAATCCAACTAAAGGTAAGCAGCTAACTAATGTTCGTGCTTCTGGTACTGATGATGCGTTGATATTAACACCACCCGTAAAACACACGCTGGAACAAGCTTTGGAATTTATCGAAGATGATGAGTTGGTGGAAGTGACGCCGGAGAGTATCCGTCTGCGTAAAAAGTTATTAACGGAAAATGCACGTAAGCGTGCGGGCAATGCTAAATAATGTTATGCCGTCATTCCCGCGAAGGCGGGAATCCAGTGGGATGCAGTCTGGGTCCCCGCCTTCGCGGGAATGACAGTAAATAAAAAGAGTCTCTAGTCTATGGCATCCAGAGAACAATTCTCCTCTAATATCGGCTTTGTTATGGCCGCAGCGGGTTCAGCCATTGGCCTTGGTAATATCTGGGGCTTCCCTACCCAAACTGCCAGCAACGGCGGTGCAGCCTTTGTCCTGGCGTATTTTGTTTTAGCCTTCTGTTTAGCCTATCCCGCATTAATGGCGGAGTTAATTATTGGTCGCCATGCCCGGGCCAATGTAGTGACAGCCCTGCGAGGAATTTCTACCGGGCCTGTTACCTATAAGCTCGGTTCTTTTGTTGGCTATTATGGCGTGATTGTTGCCAGTTTGATTCTGAGTTTTTACGCGATTATTGCCGGTTGGATGCTGGCCTATTTATTAGAGTCGGTAGCTACCATGTTGGGTTGGGCTGAGGCTGGCAGTTGGTTAACTGAATTCGGTTTTGAACGTAACTTACTATTCATGGCTGTATTTATGATATTGACCATGGCGATTATCGCCAAAGGAGTAGCAGCCGGTATAGAAAAATGGTCAACACGTCTTATGCCAATGTTATTGGTACTTCTGTTAGTGCTGATTGTTTACGTATTGATGCAAGAGGGTGCTGCTGAAGGTTTACGTGTTTATCTACTGCCGGATATTTCCCAGATCAGTCCTTCGTTAATTGTCAGTGCCATGGGGCAAGCTTTCTTCTCTTTATCTTTGGGTGTGGGCACCATGTTGATTTATGGTTCCTATCTCAGAGAAAAAGAAAGCTTACCGAAACTGGGGGCGGCGGTGACCTTAATGGATGTCGGCATCGCGTTTATTGCTGGTCTATTAATAATCCCTGCTATTTATGTCGCTAAACAATATGGTGCTGATATTTTCACCGATAGCGGTGATTTAATTGCTGGCCCCGATTTAATCTTTCGGGTATTGCCGGTGTTATTTGATTCCATGGGCGGTGTAGGTCTTTGGGTAGCTTTTGCTTTTTTTCTGTTGATGTCGATTGCATCTTTAACCTCATCTATTTCTATGCTTGAGGTTCCTGTTTCGTTAGTGGCAGAAGAAACCTCTGCCAGTAGAATTCAGGCTACCCTGCTGATAGGTTCGGCAATTTTTATATTTGCTACCGTTATTTTATTAAATTTTGATAGCTTGTTCGGTTTTGTTATTGACCTGACAACAGTCTATAGCCAGCCATTATTAGGTGTAGTAATGTGCTTGTTTGTTGGCTGGATTTGGCACCGCAATAACCTATTGCAAGAAATCCGAAAGGGCCATGCCGATATCGAAAACACCTTATTTTGGAAAATATGGCCAGCCTACATTAAGTTTTTCTGTCCGGTTTTAATTTTGACAGCATTTATCCAAAACGTTATTTAATCGACCATCGAAGGGTCAAAATTATGATGACCTTGTATCCTGAAATAAAGCCTTACCAAACTTTCCGCCTTGCGGTGGAAGAGCCTCACGAACTCTATGTGGAAGAAAGTGGCGACCCGGATGGTACCCCCGTGCTCTTTGTCCACGGTGGTCCCGGTGGCGGTTGCAGCGGTAAGAATCGATGTTTCTTTGACCCTGAACGTTACCGGATTATTTTGTTTGACCAGCGCGGGGCAGGGCAATCGACACCCCATGCAGAATTAAACAACAACCATACCCAAGCCCTTATCGATGATATAGAAGCAATAAGAGAGCATCTCGGGATTGAGCAATGGTTGTTGTTTGGTGGCTCCTGGGGCTCAACACTTAGCTTGCTGTATGCACAAAGCTATCCGGACCGGGTGATGGGCTTAATTTTACGGGGCATTTTCCTTTGTCGCGATGAAGATTTACAGTGGTTTTATCAAAAGGGTGCCAGCTTAATTTTTCCTGACTATTGGCAGGACTACCTGCACCCAGTTGCCAAAGATCGCCGCGATAATATGATTCAGGCCTATTATGATTTACTGACTGGAGATAATGAGCTGGCTCGTATGGGGGCTGCTAAAGCCTGGTCTTTATGGGAGGGGCGCTGTGCAACCTTGCGTCCCAGTCATGAGGTGGTTGAACATTTTGGCGAGCCCCATGTGGCGTTGGCATTGGCTAGAATTGAAGCACATTATTTTATCAATAAAGGTTTTATTGAAACTGACCAGATTTTAAAAAATGCAGATAAATTAGCCAATATTCCCGGTATTATTGTCCATGGCCGTTACGATATGGTTTGTACTCTCGATAATGCTGTTGCCTTGCATGACCGCTGGCCGGAAAGTCAGCTTAATATTGTTCGCGATGCAGGTCATGCTTCCTCAGAGCCCAGCATCATTGATGCTTTGGTTCGGGCCACCAAGGATATGGCTAAGCGTTTTAGACCGGATGATGAGGGCGATGACGCCTCAGATTAACATATATGCTGTCATTCCCGCACAGGCGGGAATCTACAGTGCTGGGTTCCCGCCTGTGCGGGAATGACGCAGTAGTAAAATAATAAGAGAGAAAGTATTGAAGGCATTAATACAACGAGTCACCGAAGCCAGTGTGGCAGTAGAGAATAAAATCATTGGTGAAATTAATCAGGGTTTATTAGTCTTGCTAGGTGTAGAAAAACAAGATGACGAAACTACCGTTGATAAAATGGTTGATCGCTTGCTGGCCTATCGCGTATTTTCTGATGCTGATGGCAAAATGAATTTAAGCGTTAGCGATATACAGGGTGGCCTGTTGGTGGTTTCCCAATTTACTTTGGCAGCGGATACCAAAAAGGGTTTGCGTCCCGGTTTTTCATCGGCAGCCAAACCTGATGTCGCTGAAAGGCTTTATAAGTTATTAGTAGAAAATATTCGAGCAAGGTCCATGACGGTTGCCACAGGGCAGTTTGCTGCGGATATGAACGTGTCATTGGTGAATGATGGGCCGGTGACTTTTTTGTTAGAAGTCTAGCTATTCCAGCAACCTTTATTCCAGTAAAAGTGATTTATTAAACATCACCAATCGTGGTTCTTCCTTGCCTATATCATAAATAATGATATAGGTAGCCTCGTTCTCTTCTGTTGGAACCTCGAGCTCCCAGGGGCGACCGTCTACCATAAATGTCATTGTGCCACTGTAGACGGTGGTTTCCATATGATACTGCTCATGGCCTAAATAACTTAGAATATCTTTTTCGTCATAGGGGGCGTTGTTATTGATGCCACTAATCCGGATGGTTTTGTCTTCAGCTTCGTCGGCGTTGCCGCGACTAAACAATGCGAGTAGCCGTAGAAATTCATCCTCTGCCACTTGCTGTTCTTTCGCTAAAGAAACTGAATTTCCGTAGGTGTTGGGTCCGGTACTGAGTCGGGCCTGTTGCTTAAGTAGTGCTTTGAGCCGGGCGATATCTTTACGGGCAGCCGGGTTGGTTTAGAGGTTTTTAAGTAACTCAGGTAAATTGCTGTTGAGTGCTTTATTCAGTGCAATATCCAGGGTAGGTGGCGGTGTCCCGCTTTCAAGTGTTGCCTGTCATAGCCGTTGCTCGGCGTCCAGTTCAGTGATTTTTTTATTC
>JAAELM010000417.1 GCA_024226635.1 Oceanicoccus sp.
GCATAGTAAATCACAGCCATTACCGCCCATGAGCCAACAGTTAACTTTTGCCGATAGTGAGTTTTCCAGCAAGCGCCGTCAGACCCGTAAAGAGCTATTCTTATCCAGAATGGATAACCTGCTGCCGTGGCCTCAACTGCTGGAAGTGATTGACCCCTTTTATCCTAAAGCAGGCAATGGCAGACGTCCGTACGCGCTTGAGACCATGTTTCGCATTCATTGTATGCAGCAATGGTATAACCTTGGTGATGAAGCGATGGAAGATGCGTTATATGAAATTGCTTCGATGCGCCAGTTTGCGCAACTGTCGCTGGATAAAGCGATTCCTGACCGTACCACCATTATGAACTTCCGGCACTTGCTGGAAAAACACAAGCTGACTCGTAAATTATTCAAAACGGTTAACCAATGGCTGACGGACAGCGGTGTGATGCTGACGCAGGGTACACTGGTGGATGCCACGATTATTGAAGCGCCAAGTTCTACTAAAAATAAAAAGAATGAGCGTGACCCGGAGATGCATCAGACCAAGAAAGGCAATGAATGGCACTTTGGCATGAAAGCCCATATTGGAGTCGATGCCAAGAGCGGTCTCACCCATACATTGGTAACCACCGCCGCCAATGAGCATGACCTGAATCAGATGAAGAACCTGTTGCACGGCGATGAGGAATTCATCTCTGGCGATGCTGGATATCAAGGCGCAGAGAAGCGTGAAGAACTTAAAGAAAAGGATGTGGAATGGCTGATTGCTGAGCGTCCCGGAAAAGTTCGGGCACTGAAAAAGCATCCCCGCAAAAACAAAACTGCC
>JAAELM010000418.1 GCA_024226635.1 Oceanicoccus sp.
AGCCCCGCACTAGGCGGGGCTTTATAAATTCTTAATCGCTTAATCTCAGGCAACCTGCTTACGACGCATCCTGCCCAAACCTGCCAAAGCCGAACCAAATAGCCAGACCGCGGCAGGAACTGGCACCGCGGATGCTACAACAATGTTATCCACATCCAGTGCATACGTTATAGGTGGACTGATCTGTGTGCCACCATAAACTTCAGCGGAACTAAGATTCAACCAATCACCAGTGCCTAAATCGTTAACGTTCGTAGTGCTTATTGAACTGCCACCATTAATCCCACCCCAAATTGTGCATGCACCTTGGCATTGGAGTATATCTAGGTCGAGAAGAGCAAATGCACTGTTGTCTGTGCGAGAAAAGCTAACTAAAGTTCCTGGCTCAAAAAAGTTACCAGAGTGGATTGACGATGCGTACTGGTTGCCACCGACATCTCCCAAGCCGCCTTTGACTAAGAAATCGAAACCATCCGTACTGAAGGTCGAGAAACCATCGACATCAGGTCCGGTGACATCACCCGCAGCCAAACTTTCAAAATCTATAGTGACAGGAGAGGCCTGACCTACTGCAGAAACAAGCCCCAAAACTGTGGCCAACGTAATTACTACCAAGCGACTCATAACTATAGCCTTAAATTAGATTAATACAGTATAACAACACTACTTTTCCAGAAGAAAAAGTTCTGCCGTACCTTATGTCGAATTCGCACCGCCCCATAACGCCCACAACAGCGGCCAGCCAAAGGCGGGTCTGATTGCTTGCACTGGTTATGGGGTATATGCCAGCGTAGTTAAATTTGGATTATTTGTTTTCGCCTCAACCAAGCCAAACCTGCAAGAGCTGAACTGAACAGCCATACAGCGGCTGGGATTGGTACCGCGGTAAATACCGCATGAGGTGCGGCCCCTTCGGTGTGTTCAGCGCCGCCTTCATGTCGATACATCGGCAGCATCTCGTCATAGGTGAAATAGCCAGAACTTACATTCACGAATGATCCCGCGCTCGGCTGTCTCGCAACCGCGTAGTAAGAAGTAGACGTGCTTTTACCGGCCGGCAGAATTCCTTCCGCCGTTGTGCCTGATGTATTAATAACCAGATTGATTGCGTCGACGGCGTCGCTTGGCCCTGATCCACCGTATGTTGGGTAAAAGGGAAAGTTGCCGTCGACGTTTAAATTCGTAAACGTGTCATAAACAAAGTTGACGTTGTAAGTAGCACCGTTAATAGTGACGCCGTCCACGCCCGTAATACATAAGCCCGGTTCGGGTGGCGGGGGCGGGTTCCAAGGGTCTGGAGGGGGCTGGTTTACTAGACACGCCGCCGTATTTACCGTAGCGGCGCTGACCTGAGCTGCAACCAGAAGCATGAACGCTGCCAGCAATGCGATAATTGGTTTCATACCAGTTCTCCCCTCATAGAAACTAAGTAATACAATGCCACGTCCCGCGAACGCAGTGAGCAACTTGTCCCAACTGGTTAGGCGGCTGATTCAATTGCTATATCCCAGCCTGGGAATACAAGTACGGCAGGGTGGCAGCCCAAAGAGCGGGCTAAAACTTTTGATCGTTCCACTCCTAAACGTATACGATTATTTTCAATTGCCGAAATTGTTGATTGGGGCATGCCCGTGAGTTTGGCCAGCTCATTCTGGCTCAGCTCTTGCAGTTCACGGAGAATCTTGACCGATTCGCCAGCCGTAACCTCCACAGACTTTTTTGCTTTGCGGAATTCACTCATTAGGATTTCCTCCGATAATCATGTGCCGTTAGGTCGATTACCTTCACAACTACATTTTGTTCCTCTACCAGATAGATGACACGATATTGGCCTCCCAGGCGGGAAGAACGGTGACCTTTCCATTCGCCTCTAAGAGGTTCATCTCTGAAGCCCTTAATGCGTCGCAGTCCCTGAGGTCCGGAAATTGCAACAATATCTTTCCACTTCTCATACCGTTTCAAACTATCTACAGGTATCTTGGGAATGCGCCTTACGACGCGGCGATGTTCAAGTACCTGCCACATACCAAAAACAGTATATATAGCTTATTTGGTATGTCAAGTACCCAATCTACAAATAAAGCCGCCTAACAGCCTGCAACACGGGCGCTGCGTCAGCGGCGTCCGGCGACTGAAAAGGAGCAGACTGATTGCACTGGTTATGGGGCATCTGTCTAGTGTAACCGAAGTATAAAAACCCCGACTCAAGGCCGGGTTTTCTTACAGGCTATTTCAGTTTGGATTAGACGGTTTGTTTACGTCTTAGCCACCCCAAACCTGCCAAAGCTGAACCGAAAAGCCAGACTGCGGCGGGAATCGGCACAATACTGGCTGAAAAATTATCAATAGTTAGGGTTTGCGGAACACCGCTGGTGATATAGATACCGACGGAAGTCAAATCCGACCATTGAGCCCCAAATGCTGACTCCGTGTGCCAGCTACTATCTGTGACCAGGCGAGAAACTGTTCCGCCCCCGCTTAAGGCACCCGAGATGGCAGCTTGACCGCCAAGACCAAAATTCGCAAAGAATCCTAAATCTACTGATTCAAGACTAAATGCATTCCCGTTGGATGCAGTTACCATCCACCCAACCCCAACACAACCACCACAACCCGGATCAGCAGTTTCCGCCGTGGTGTTGCCACCGCCATCGACATAAAGATCCCAGAAATTTGCATTGCCGACGAAATCAAACCCTTTTGATGAGAATCCCTGAATATCTACATTTGAAATATCAGATTCAAAGTCAACGGTAACGGCATGCACTGAAGTTGAAGCAACAAAAAGTAACGATAAGAAGGCCGAATGCATGGCAATACTCCTTAATAATGGTTTCTTGTTGAAGCTAAGATAGCTCAGCCCCCTCGCCAACAAGCAGCATTTGCGACATCATTTTATTAAGCTCCATAACGCTTTGCACACGGGCTGATGAAACGCGGTAGCGTTTTAGCAGTCCGAACGGCGAAGCCGTGTTGTTTGTGCTGCAACTTGTTAAGCATGAACGTTTTATTGGCGTATTGCTTTTAAATCCATTGAGCGATCTTTTACAGAAAAATCAGATTCCATTTTTATAAGTTTGGGTTCGGTTAAGTTGTTTAATGCACTGCTCAATACAACTTTTTCTACTTCTTGGGATATGTAGGTTTTATAATAATAAGTCGGATTTTTAGTGTCAGCCACCGATGTCCACACTGTGTAATCGGTAAATATTTGATTGTTGATTTCTTCTCGAATGGAGCCCTTAGGGATATCAAAGTGATTGAGTATATGAAAAGCTGAAAAAACGGCATCGTCTGCTGTTGCAGAAGGCAGTGCAGAATTAGCAAAAGCAGTTGCCCTAACAAATCGCGATGGAGACGAATAATCGCCTGGTAAGCCGAATAGTCCCGTACCCTCACCAAAAGGTGATAATTTTTGGCGCCCCACTATTTGCGAAGTCCTGTTGTCGGCTGTTAAGCCCACATAATTGTTTAGGTTGGTTAAATGCCAATCATAGGTAGGATTGTTCGTTACAACATTTACTGTGTTGTCGAAAATTTGAAGACCAGTCTTAGTTATTTCAATAACAATGGATTCACCACTGCGGTCAGTGACAGCATAATGAAAGGGTGCGTAACTGTTGATCTCTTTAATCCATGTTCCAACAATGATTAACTTAGGTAAGGCTTCTTTGACTTCTTTAACTGTGCCGAACTGGCTTAGGATATAGTTACCTAACTCCTCACTGGAAATTGCTTGTTGACGGTTCTTTTTTGTCAGAGGTTGATATTTAGCGAGGTGATTAAAATAAAAAGCACCGAAGTAGAGACCTTTCTCATTAATGCCGTCAACAACAATGGGCTTATCTAGGGCATTGGCTCCGACAAAACCATACTTGGCCTTATAGGTGCCCCCTTTATTATTTTCATCCATGATCAGCTTTTCAATGCTTGTGCCTGCGGGTATAACCAGAATATTGGAATGTATATCAAAGCTAAATTCCATAGTGCGAGCGGGCACAGTCGCTCCATCGCTAGCTCGCAATACAATGCCGGTGCAGGCAAGTGCTTGCAAGCTTATGGCATTAAAAAGAGCAAAAGCTGTTAAATGTAATTTGATATTCATAATGTATCCCTATTGAGTGCTTAACGCCTGTGGCTGGGGCTGGCCGATAGGCCAGTCGAGTGAGCGGAGCGAACGGATTGCCCCAACTGGTTACGTGTACGCACTTGACCTAGTCCTCGGGTAAAGCTTCAAATTCTTCCTTCTTGGACTCCAACCATTTTTGCATTTTTTCTGGATCTTTTATGAGGTCTTGCATCTTCCGCATTACTTCCAGATGTGGAGCATCCTTTTTCTGGCGCATCTCCTTTCCGTGGTGTTGGCTTAGCTCTGCCATCTCTTCAAATGTGCTAGCACGAAACTCTTTGTCACACGCACCACCTAACTGTCTACAACTCATGGTTTTCATATCGTATTCCTTAGCCTCAATGACTTAGTACACGTAACGCCTTGGGCAGGGGCGTGGCGTATGCCACGTCCCGCGACCGTAGGGAGCAACTTGATTGCACTGGTTATGGGGCATAGGCCAATTGTATACCACCAACAAAAACCCCATCACGAGGATGGGCTTTCTTAATGATCAGCATGGATAAGATTAATCTGATCGTTTTCGTCTGAACCAGCCCAGGCCTGCAAGCCCTGAAGCAAACAGCCAAACGGCGGCCGGAATGGGCACCGCCGCCCCTAACACCACGTCATCGACCTGGACGACCGCATTCGGATCAAAAAAGCAGTTGGTTGTGCAAAGGCTGGTGATGGAGATATTGACAGCAACAACATTCAGCCAGTCCCCCTCGCCATAGTTCCCGAACTGCACGGTTCCGCCGCCGCTAACTTCACCCTTTACTGTTGCACCAGGGGGTACGCCAACCGCAAATGAACTTATATCTGCCCCATAAAAACCAAAAGCACCGTCATCCGTACGCGAGATAGTCACCTTCGCAGAACAGCTGAAACCATCACAATAGTCATTGTATGACGCTTCGAAAATACGATCACCGCCGTCATCAATCACGCCTGGAGACCATAAACCGTTTGTGGCCGCGATTTCAAATCCATCGGTAATATAAGGATCCGCACCCAGTGGTGCGCTTTCAAAATCAATTGTGATGGTAGAAGCGCTGGCAAAACCAGGAACGAGAATAACCAGAATATAGATAAGTATTTTTTTTATGATGAACCCCAGTCATTTTGTTTAGATCAGGATAACATGCCTCCTCCATCCAATATCGTGAGGATGCCTATAATGTTAAATATCCAGCCCCGTAACGCCTGCAATAGGGGCGCAGCGTTAGCTGCGTCCAGCGACCGGAGGGAGCGACTTGATTGCACTGGTTATGGGGCATACCAATGCGATTGATCTTAGGCTGCTTGCTTACGTCTTATCCAGCCCAATCCTGCCAGAGCCGATCCGAACAGCCAGACGGCTGC
>JAAELM010000419.1 GCA_024226635.1 Oceanicoccus sp.
CCGGGAGCGACCTACCTCTGGCCACCATATTTCTGCTCAATAAATTCGATAAATGTATCCGGCCCCGTTTCTGCGGCCCCATTTCCGAGTATTTTAACTAACCATGTTACAATTGTTTACACCTAAACATCCGCGTTCTTAGAACGCGGACTTGCCCTTAGCCCCCTCAAAGGGGGCTTGAAAAGCCAGCCCTCTAAGAAGGCTGGCCGTTGTGTCATCCCAGTTTTCATTATTTCTTGAAACTCATCTCTTGTTGCTGAAGCTCCTGCTTTTCCTGGTATTTAACATACTTACGTATGATCTCAGCATCCACTCCGACCGTATCTACACAATATCCCTTGGCCCAGAAGTGGTTTCCCCAGTACGGCCTTTGTCGTAGTTGCGGGAATCTGCTGAATAACCGCAATGCAGTTCGGCCCTTCACAACACCCATCAGCTTCGATATTGATACTTTGGGTGGCACCTTTATCAAAAGGTGCACATGGTCCGGCTGCACATTCAACTCCACTACCTGGCACCGCAACTGGCTACTGAACACCATAATACTGTTATGCGCCTCCTGACCAATCAGTCCTTTCAACACTCGGTACCGGTATTTTGGCACCCACACTATGTGATACTGGCAATGCCACAACACATGCGTTAACTTTTCAAATCTGCTCATGTTATTTCCTTCGTTGACGTTATGGGGATAACTCAACGTCGGTTTTAACATGAGCGTTAAATCATGACAGGCTAAGCCAGCCATTCATGACCACGCCCTTAGGACGTGGGTTTTTAGGACGCACTAAAG
>JAAELM010000420.1 GCA_024226635.1 Oceanicoccus sp.
ATGGAGGATTTCAACTGCGGGAAGAAGTTAATACCTATAATGCCAATTCTGATAGCAATAATGACAACATAGGAGGCCAAAACACCTTTTATTGGCATGTTAATCACGAATTTACAGGTAGTTAGCGTGGCCCGACCCCAATTCACAATAACTGTGCCGGCTGCCACGGCCTATACCGCACAGGTGCCACTGGGCCCGACATTGGTGCACTACGTTCCTCTGATATCGGCACCGACGGCCTCGGCTCCATTCTGCGCTATGGAACGCCAGCGGGCATGGGCAACTTCGGCCAGAGCGGCATTCTCAGTGCGGGTCAGATCACTCATCTTGCTGCATACCTGCAGTTGCCACCACCGGACGCACCTCCACTGCCGATGGCGGATATCCAGGCCAGTTGGGATCTCGTTATCCCCGTGACCAGTCGCCCATTCACACCGGAACATGAGCGCAACTGGGAGAATTATACAGGCGTCATTCTCAGGGATGCCGGCCAGGTGGCGATCTTCGATGGCGATACCAACGAAGAACTCATACGCCTGAGCACCGGTTTTGCAGTCCATATCCTGCGGTCCTCGTCAACCGGCCGCTACTTCTACGCCATCGGCCGTGACGGGCTGGTCACCATGATCGATTTGTGGACCACTGTACCAACCATCGTAGCAAATGTGAAAGGCTGCCATGATGCCAGAAGCGTGGATGGCAGCAAGTTCCCTGGATTTGAAGACACTTACATTATCGAGGGCTGCTACTGGCCGCCGCAGTACGTCGTCTATGACGGCCTCACCCTTGAACCGAAACAGCGGGTGGATCTACCCATGGTTGATATCGAAGGGACTACACTCATTGAAAACCGTGTCGCATCGATCGTCGCATCACACAACGCCCCGGTGTGGGTGATAGCCCTTAAGGAAGCGGGTATTGTCTCAGTTGTTGACTACTCAGATCCTGCAGGAGTGGATTTCCCGATTACCGCGAATATCAACACGGAGAAATTCCTGCATGACGGCGGGTTTGACCACACTGGACATTACTTCCTGGTGGCTGCCAACACGAGCAACAAGATGGTTGTCATAGATCTCGCAGATCAGAGTCTGGCGGCGACCATCGATACGGGGGACAAGCCCCATCCTGGCCGCGGTGTGAACTGGCTTGATCCGGACTTTGGCTGGGTCAACGCCACGCCGCATATCGGTGAGGGTAAGGTGACGGTGTATGGTGCGGACCCGGTGGGTCGTCCAGATGTTGCCTGGCAGATTGTCCGGGATATCCCGCTACCTTCAGCTGGTTCACTGTTTATCAAGTCGCACGATGCCTCTCCATGGGTACTGGTGGATATGACACTGAGTGCTACCGGCCACGATCAGGATATCTGCGCCATATTCAAGGCGACCGGCACTCTTGACCACTGCTTTACCGTGGCCAAGAACGGCAAGGCCGTGCACATGGAGTTCAACAAGGACGGCTCTGAGGTCTGGGTGTCCGACTGGGCTACTGACGGTGCAGTCATTGTTCTGGACAGCACGACGCTGGAGGAGATCAGAAGATTCACGGGTCTTCCAACTCCCACCGGAAAATTTAACGTATACAACACGGCTTACGATATTTACTAATATTTCACAAATTCCGAGCTGGGTTCACTTCAGGTGATCCCGGCTCGCAGAGTCATCTTAAAGTTAATTTGGGAGAGAGTGTCCAGCTTGATCGAGTTAAGCGTTTCGAAATTTTTTGCAATCACAATTCCAGGGTTTCGTGTTTATCGCATGATTAAGGATTCATATATATCAACACGTTGAGCAAGTATAATGGGAATAAAAGGAGGTGAAAAGAACAACATTGAACTGATCTATCTCATCAAAAGGAAAATACACGAGTAAGCGCCACACTAAGCTTCTTGAGAAGGAGAATATTATGTATACAAGCATAAGACGGTATGAGGGATTAAGCCCGGGCACAATTGAAGAAATAGTTAAGCTGGTCGAGGAGGGGTTTGTACCTATTGATAGCGCAGGTGCTGGATTCATTGGTTATCATCTCGTCGATGCCGAAAACGGGGTAATGGCCACTATCAGCGTGTTCGAGACGGAAGCCGTAGCGGTGGAATCCAACAGGGCGGCTGCAACCTGGATCAAAGAGGCTCTTTCGACGCTTCTTCCAAATCCACCACAAATCACTGCTGGTGAAGTGAGAATAGACAAGGCAGCGTAACCAGCTAATAGCTTCTTCATCGCGCATTTGACGCAACCAAGTGGCTATGTCATAAAGTAGACATTGTGGTAGTCTAATTTTCGAGAGGTCTCTGTCATGAAAGAACTTGTTCGATGTCGCCCATGTGGTTTTATAATAGAGGTTGAGAAGCTGGGAGATGTTTGTCCAGCATGCGGGATATCCCGCAAAGTTTTTGAACCCTATCGCGAAAAGGTTTCACTTAACAGGCTCCGTCTGCTAAACCTCGATATACATCCTATTACTATTCACCTTTCTCAGGCCTTTGTTGCAACCATTCCTCTTCTAATTATTGTCAGTTATTTTTTCAATAGTTTTCAGACCGTTATCATTAAAAGCGTACTTATATTTTCTGTTTTCTTATTCCCAGTAACCCTTGTATTAGCCATATTAAGTGGAATAGTTGATGGCTTAATCCGATTCAAAACACTTAAAACACCGCTACTTAGGATCAAAATTATTTTTAGTATAATCATCCTGTTATTATCAATAACAATGATGATTGTAGCCCCACAGGAAAATTTTGGCCTCTGGACCTTTATCTTAAGCGTTCTATGCCTTGCTACAGGAGTTCGGCTTGGTTTGTGGGGGAAAAAGCTTATTAACGTAATACTTCCTGGCACTTATCCATTAAATAAGGGTAAGAAGAAGCAAGCTATCAAAAACTCTGCAAAGCTTAATAGTTCTACTGATGTTACAACATCTTAGCAGTCATCTTAGATTAACACTAATTCCTGTAAATGTAATTGAGAAGTTATTCCAAAATCCTAGCAACACAAGAAATGGTTTTAAATCTGGATAAATTCAAATTTACCCTAACAGCAAACAGCCACTGTGAAACCCTTGATGTTTCCAGATTATTAACCGAGACAATTACTCCATTTTCGGCCATCGTCGACGTTGATAATACTTTCCTATATGGCGTGATCTTTTAATTCAGGTTGGCCTATTTGTTTCCCACCTGACATTGACGGAGAATCAGTTAGAATCTTCCACACTGCCTGACAACACTTTTAAAGTGGTCGTCAAACATAATCTGGAAGCATCAATAATTTGAAATGCTCCATTTTTACTGGTTTCCTGGGATAATTTTGATTTTTTAAACGTGCCAGACTACTCCTTTTTGGCCACGTTTTTTGGACATGATCAAATCAAAACTTCACAGGAATTATGTTGCGCGATTAGTTATGTTGTCTATTTCATTGGTCTTCTTCTTTTGTTTTTAAAAAAATATTGCAAATATTGCAGCAATTCCCGAAGTAGCACAAATTATTAAAAAA
>JAAELM010000421.1 GCA_024226635.1 Oceanicoccus sp.
TGAAACCAAAGACGAAAAACATGCAATATCTACCCAAGGCGGGCTAAATGCCCGCAACCCAAATATGAAGTGACATGAACCACCTCTTTTGTTAGCAAGATGGCAAGCAAACAACCCATCAAACAGCAAAAAGACAACTCTTGAAAACATTTATAGACTGATTTTCAGGCATGGTCAAGGGCACTATATCAGGATTTGATGTTTAGCTTGCCTCATGGGGCTATTAAGCTCCTAATTCTTTGTTCTTTCGTAAGCTGTATGTGTCGACTGTGAACCTAAATAAGATGTTGTTCCGAAACCTAACAAAAGAAAAGCTGTTTGAGTTTCAAGATTATCCAAGAATTCATACTCAAATATAACTGTAAAGAATTCTAGGTTTACCTCTCATCCCAGTCATTTTTATTGAGACCAATGACCGGGATGATTTTTCATCTCACTTTTTCAAATTGACGAACCATCCGTGGTTATCATCCATATAGATTTTCTATCCAGCGTATTGCTTCTCTATCATTTATTTTACCCAAATATCTTTGTGTGGTCGTCAAGTCAGCGTGACGGAGGATAACTTTACTTACAATTTCTAAAGGAGTTCCTGCGCGAGATGCATGAGTAGCTGCATGCCTTCTTAAATCATGAGGTCTTAAGTTTATACCTACCATCTTTCCTGAATTCTTTACGATATGCCAAGCGGTACTATAGGTTATGGGAAAGATGTATTCTTTGGGTTGAATGTCCTCTTCTCTGATATAATCAAATAATCGTTTATTAAGCTTTCTTGGAATGTAAACAACCTCTCCTTGCCTGCCGCTTTTTGGCTTTTGTAATATCAAACGTCTATCATCAACATCTGATGGAGTTAAATTTAATACTTCGCCAACTCTCATCCCTCCTCTTGCCATCAATTCTAAAAGAATGCGGTTTCTTGTATGGATAGTTCGGAAAATTATTTCATCAACAAGATCTTTCTCTATAATTTTCCACTGAATTGGTGAAGGTCTTTTAAATATTTTCCTCAGTATTGGGCTGTTACAGGGGTTATTAAGTTTTGGAAGATTGGTGCTGATAGTAAAATTAAAAAAAGAAGAGAGAACAATATATCTATTTCGTTTGGTAGTCTGTTTTGTATTGAGGGTTATCTGGGTCAGGAATGATAATATTTCCTCTGTGGTAATTGAAAACACATCCCTGTTCCTAAATTGATCCAAGAATCGGCTAAGGACGAATTCAACATTTTTCACTGTATTTTTTTTTGGAATTTATTTTTTGATACTCAAGGTGATATTGAACTGCTTGGTCCACATTCATGATAATGCCTCCTATTTTTATAAGATTAAACTTTCACTCAATTATAGATTGAAAAAAGTAAAAATTGAATTGTCTTTGGTAATCTCTAATTTGCAGTTGCTCCATTTCTGAACAATTCCATTGAAATGGTCAGGTCTAACTTCACAGGAACAAGGTTTCGTTGCTGCTTCTCGGCCAACGGTTGACCTTCTCACTGCCAATCCTATTTATATGCTCTCTTCCTTACTTATAGAATAAGACAAGTTCGCTCACTTGGATGCTCACGACAAACATATAGTTAAGTATATCCTAAAATACCAAATGTTAACAAAGGAAGTCTTTTCTCACTGTAATTTCACTAACCGTTCATTTAACCAAAATCTGCTGCAAATGTTTCTAAAACCTAATTGATACCTATTCCGATGCTATTTGTGACACAACGTGGTATGGACAAATAGTTCAATTTACATATTATACGCAAATGAGAATCACATAGTCCAAAAAGAGTAAAGGAGAGCGCCAGTAATGATTTTTAAAAACACCCATTCAACTCTTATCCTGACACTGATCCTCACCGCCATGGTACTAGGTGCCTTACCGGCTTCAACGGCCTATGCGGCCTGGTCAAACCTTGGCTCAGCCGGCTTTTCAGCAGGGAGTGCAAATTACACCTCGCTGGCTATTGACCCGATCGGTACAACCTATGTAGCTTATAGGGATGGTGGCAATAGTAACAAAGCCACGGTGATGAAGTATGGCGGCAACGGCTGGGTCAATGTCGGTACGGCTGGCTTTACAGCAGGAGGGGCAGGTTACACCTCACTGGCCATTGACGGGAGCGGCACCCCTTATGTGGCTTATTCGGATAACAGCAATTCAGATAAAATCACGGTGATGACATACAACGGCACCAACTGGGTCAACGTTGGCACGGCAGGTTTTTCAGCTGGGTTTGCAGAATACATCTCGCTGGCTATTGACCAGAGCGGCACCCCTTTTGTGTCTTACGCGGATGGCGGCAATTCAGGTCTGGCCACAGTGATGAAGTATGACGGCACCAGCTGGGTCAATGTCGGCACGGCCGGTTTTTCGCCCGGGTCGGCAATCTTCACCTCCCTGGTCATTGACCCGAGCGGCACGCCTTATGTGGCTTATAAGGACTATTTCAATTCAGAGAAAGCCACGGTGATGACATACAACGGCACCAACTGGGTCAACGTTGGCACGGCAGGTTTTTCAGCTGGGTCTGCAGATTACACCTCACTGGCCATTGACGGGAGTGGCACCCCTTATGTGGCTTATTCGGATAACAGCAATTCAGAGAAAGCCACGGTGATGACATACAACGGCACCAACTGGGTCAACGTTGGCACGGCTGGATTTTCTGCCGGACAGGCAAACTACACCTCGCTGGCTATTGACGGTAGCGGCACGCCTTATGTGGCTTATAAGGATGACGGCAATTCATCCAAAACCACGGTGATGAAGTACAACGAAAGCAGCTGGGTCAACGTTGGCACGGCTGGATTTTCTGCCGGACAAGCAAACTACACCTCGCTGGCTATTGACGGTAGCGGCACACCTTATGTGGCTTATATAGATGGCGGCAATTCATCCAAAGCTACAGTGATGAAGTATGACGCCACGCTTACCGTCAACAAAACCGACGACACAGGCGACGGGGTTTGCAACAGCAGCGACTGCTCTTTGCGCGAAGCCATAACCGCAGCAGTCAGCGGCGACACAATCGGCTTCTCAATCAGCGGCACGATCGATCTCACCTCAGCCCTGCCGCAAATTACCACCACCATGACGATCGACGGTACTGGCCAAACAGTTACCATTAGCGGGAACAACGCCTACCGTGTCTTCGACATAACATCCGCTGGCAACCTGACGGTCAACAACCTGACCATCGCCAACGGGAACGCTGGCGCTAACCACGGCGGCGGCATCTACAACGCTGGCATACTGGCTATCAGCAACAGTACCTTCTCTGTCAACTCGACCGGCAGTAAAGGTGGCGGCATCTACAATGAAGACAGCACGATCACGACCATCTCCAACAGCACCTTCGCTGGCAATTCAGCGACTTCCGGAGGTGGCATATTTAATGACTTTGATGCCAAGATTAGCATCACCAATAGCACCTTTTTAGGAAATTCAGCGACTTTCGGAGGTGGCATTAACAACGCGGGCACGATCACCACCTTCGCCAATACCATTATTGCCAACAACTTAGGTGGTAACTGTATTGGATCTGCGCCAACTACTACAAACACCAGCAACCTCACTGACACAACAGATACTTCGGATTGTTTCACCCTCTGGGCCTGGCCCAAAACCCTCATCCCTGCAGAAGACCTGGGCCCATTGGCCGATAATGGCGGCCCCACCCAAACCATGGCTCTGCTGGGAACATCCGCCACCAATCCAGCTATTGATACGGGGTTTTCACAAGCCTGCTCGGGTGCGTATGTTAATAGCCTGGACCAGCGCGGCATAACACGCCCGCAGGGAGAAGGTTGTGATATCGGCGCGTTTGAGTTTGAAGCAGAGTATCGGTTTCCATGGCCAATGTTTCTACCTGCTGTGACGAATAAGGCTGATTAATTGAATCCACAAAAAGACTAAGGCAACTTGTTCCAGTTCCCCTGTATCAAGTTGCCTTACTTGTTATTGCAAGGGTAAGGTTGTGTTTTTAACCGATTCGTCAGACTGAACCTTATCAGCGATAGGGTCAGATTTGTTCCAAACACGAATTTCATAAATCATTTGATGTGAAGCGGTTGACCTTCGACCTGCCAGTCTAATCACTCACCCTCTGGTGCTGATGAGAGGTTCTTCCTGTAAATCTTTAGTCTGGCAGGTTTTCAAGTAGCTTTACATTGTTCCTGGATGATATCTTACCGCGATTGTTGTTAAAACATGGTATACAGGCATATTGATATTTTCTCTGTCTCCTTAATTCAAAGAGATATTGGATAAGCTTGAAACTCATATTGCTTTTTAGTTGTTAGGATTTTGGAGTAACATCTTCTTTAGGGAATATAATAATGCATTGTTAGGGAGCAAACCATCTCTTTCCGGACTTTATTGAATACCGAAATTGGCATGCAATGGCCACTTTTTACAGGAA